>NZ_CALEVF010000324.1 GCF_937920395.1 uncultured Clostridium sp.
AAAACAAAATATACACTCTGAAATTATGGATGTAAATAAAATACCAAAAGAAGAAGTAATGAAGGCTATAAATGATGCAGATGTTGTTTTCTTTGGAAGCTCTACAAAATATGCAGACATTATTGGCAACATGGAAGATATACTAAAAAGTCTTAGTAATTTGAACCTAGAAAAGAAGATAGGGGCAGCCTTTGGCTCTTATGGTTGGAGTGGAGAAGCTATAGAGGTAGTTCAGGATTATTTGAAGAGGACTAATATTAAAGTTTTAAGTACCTCGGATGTAATTAAGTCTACTGGTATGATAGATATAGAGTTTCCAATAAGAATTAAGTTTTCACCAAGCATTAATAATGTGAAGGGCATTGAAAGTGCAGTTATTTATACCGCTGATTTGTTACTTAGTACAATATAAAAATATGAGGAGGAATTATACTCAGAATAAATTTCAACTCATTTTCTGCATATTTACGCAAAGAAAGTGCAAACTAATATATAGAATAAGGTTATAACATAATAACAATCACCCGAGTAACATAAGTTACGGACAATACGGCTGAAAAAAAGTATAGTTGTATTATAGTGTAAAAAGTTAAAAGTTAAAAGTTAAAAGTTAAAAGTTAAAAGTTAAATAAATTAGTAGGAGATGTTTTTATGGATAAATATGTTTGTATAGTGTGTGGGTATGAGTATGATCCAGAAATAGGGGACCCAGATGGTGGAATAAAACCAGGTACTAAATTTGAGGATATTCCAGAAGATTGGGTATGCCCATTGTGTGGAGTTACAAAAACTGATTTTGAAAAAGCTTAATAAAGTTTTGTAAACTATATTTAAGGAGTGATATTAATGAAAGCTTACGTAGATAAGGATACATGTATTGGATGTGGATTATGCCCAGAGGTATGTCCAGAAATTTTTGAAATGGAAGACGACGGAAAAGCAGTAGCATCAAAGGATGAGGTTGCAGAAGATCTAGTTAGTAGTGCAAAGCAGGCAGAAGAGGAATGTCCAGTGGGAGCCATAACTGTGGAGTAATAAATTAAATTGAGATATAACAAAATAGGGGGAAATATTATGAAAATAGAGAAAATATCAGATAAAATAGTATATAACGAAGAGCAATTTACTAAAAGGATTATTTTCAAAGAAGATAGAGTACTAAACTTCGTTTTGAATTTTAAACCAGGTCAAGGAGTACCAGCTCATAATCACCAGCAAAGCGATCTTATTATTCATGTGCTTGTAGGTGAAGGAGATATGGGTGTAGACGGAATAAATCATAAGATTACTAAAGGTGATGTTATACACTGCAAGGGAACTGAAGTTTTTAGCTTAACTAATACTAGTGATAAAGATATGTCATGTTATGTTATACTTGCTCCCAACCCATCCCCAATGTATTCAAAGGAAGTATAATAAATGTAGCACCTTTTATACAAGTGTTTCTAATATAAATAATATCAGCATTTTATTAAACATAAATATGCTGATATTATTTATTATCCTGTATATTTATATAAAAGTAGTGTAATATAAAACTAGAATAATATAAAAACTTAGGAGGGATACATATGCAAGGAAAAATGTTTTGTTATCAATGTGAACAAACTTTCGGTGGAAAAGGTTGTACAAAAGTTGGAGTCTGTGGTAAAACACCAGAGATTGCAGCTATGCAGGATCTTCTTATCTATCAGTTAAAAGGAATAAGTTGTTATGTAACTAAACTTTTAGCTAAAGGTGAAAAAATTGATAAGTCATGGGTTTCATTTGTTGAAAATTCATTGTTTATGACACTTACTAATGTAAACTTTGATCCAAAGTCTCATATGGATGCACTTAAAAAATCTCAAGTAATAAAAGAAGAGGTTAGAAAAAAAGCAATAGATGAAAATGTAACTAGCGAGGAAGCATTATATAATTTAAGTGATACTAAAGAACAAATTCTTGAAGATGCTAAAAAAGCAGGAGTTATGTATGATGAAAATTTAGATGCAGATATTCGTTCAGTTCGTGAAACTATAAAATATGGACTAAAAGGAATTGCGGCATATGCGCACCAAGCTAGGTTTATTAAATACAGTAGCGATGAGGTTGATGATTTTTATTTTATAGCTTTAGCAGTACTTACTGACGATAAAATAAATCTTCAAGATCTTATCAAGTATTTAATTAAAACTGGAGATATGAGCGTTAAGGTTATGGAAGTATTAGATAAAGGTAACAACGAGATGTATAACTCTCCTACACCTACAAAGGTTAATGTGAATATTAAAAAAGGACCATTTATTGTAATTTCGGGTCATGAGTTAAGGGACCTTGAAATGTTACTTGAGCAAACCGAGGGTAAGGGAATAAATATTTATACTCATGGTGAAATGTTGCCATCTCACGGTTATCCTAAGCTTAATAAATACAAACATTTAGTAGGTAACTTTGGAGGAGCTTGGCAGAATCAACAAAAGGAATTTGATGGCATACCAGGTTGTATTTTAATGACAACAAACTGCTTAATGAAACCAAAAGATTCTTATAAAGATAGAATTTTCTCAACAAGTGTTGTTGGTTGGGATGGTATAAAACATATTGAGGCCGATGAGACTGGACATAAGGACTTTTCTGAAATAATAAGTAAAGCACTAGAACTTGGTGGTTTTGAAAAGGATGAGGAAGTTAAAGAAATCCTTGTAGGATTTGGACACAAAGCAACTTTAAGTCATGCTGAAACAATAGTTAATGCAGTTAAGGAAGGTAAAATTAGACATTTCTTCTTGATAGGAGGATGTGACGGCGCAAGATCAGGAAGAAATTATTACACGCAGTTCGCGCAGCTTGTTCCAAAGGATTGTATAATTCTTACTTTGGCTTGTGGAAAATACCGTTTTAACAAATTAGAATTTGGTGAAGTTGCAGGGTTACCAAGATTACTAGATATTGGTCAATGTAATGATGCTTATTCTGCGGTTAAAATAGCACTAGCTTTAGCTGATGCATTTAAGTGCACTTTAAATGATCTACCACTTTCACTTATAATAACTTGGTATGAGCAGAAAGCTGTTGCCGATCTACTAGCATTATTATCACTTGGAGTGAAAGGAATTTACCTAGGACCAACACTTCCAGCTTTCTTAAGTCCTAATGTACTACAATTCCTAATTGATACTTTTGATATTAAACCAATAAGTACACCAGAAGAGGATATGAAACAAATATTAGGCTAATAATATAAAATTTAAAAAGATGGTTTAAAACATAGCTATTTCTAAATGTATTTATTTACATTTAGGAATAGCTTTATTTTTATATACTTTAGTATCACTATACGATAAAATGAGATGTTAAGGAAAGTCAATTTGAAGGAGAAACCAAATGGATTCGAAAAATCAAGTACCGGATTGGTTATTAAATAGTGGCGAGGTAAGCCTGTGCCCGTGTGGGTGTATTGGTAAAAGGAAGAAAGGAAGTTTTTTAGAAAAGACTATTAATAGTATTGCTAAGATTTTAAAGGAAGTTATCTTTTTTGAAGACATAGCATTAAAAAAGGGATTTTTACAAAAGTTAGATCCCAGAATAAAGGTAATATCTTTATTTATATTAATATTAACATCTACTTTAATTCATAATGTACTGATATTAACTATTCTTTATTTAATATCATGTATTTTAGCTAAGATTTCATATATCCCATTAAAATCATATTTTAAACGTATATGGCTAATTACTCCACTTTTTACTGGAATTGCTGTACTACCATCAATTTTCAATTTTGTAAGACCTGGAACTACTTTAATTTCACTTATAGACTTTGGTCATAAGTTGCATTTGGGACCACTAATATTTCCATCTGTTCTTACTATTACATCGCAAGGATTATCAGGGGCGATTTTGTTAATAGTTAGAGTGGGGGTTACGGTTTCTTTAGCTTTTTTATTTACTACTACAACTAGATGGGCTAGTTTGCTAAAGGCATTAAGGGTTTTGCTTTTACCAAAAATATTTATTACAACGCTTGAAATGTGTTATCGATATATTTTTATATTATTAAATATTACAACAGATATGTTTGTTGCGAAAAAGAGTAGAACGTTTAGTAAAACCTCATCTAAAGATGGACGTCATTTCGTGTCTAATGCGATTGGAAGTCTCTTTGGTAAGAGTTATGCTTTAAGTGAAGAAGTGTATGGAGCAATGCTATCTAGGGGGTACAAAGGGGAACCTGTTATTATGAACAGATTTCGCTTTACTTTACTTGATTTCCAATGGCTCTTATGTGTTATAATTTGTGTTTTAGCAGCTTTTGGAGGTGAGATTATTCTTGGATAAGGAAAAAGTAATGAAACTTCGTAATGTTTCATTTGAATATATACCTGGTGAAACGGTACTTCGCGGTATTAATTTAGACATTTATAGTGGTGAAAAGGTAGTTATTTTAGGAGCTAATGGGTCAGGTAAATCTTCACTTTTAAAGATTCTTAATGGTTTGATATTTCCAAGTAAAGGTGAGTATAGCGCTTTTGGACAACTTGTTACGGAAGAAACATTAAATGATGAGCAGTTTGCGCAGGCTTTTCGTCAAAGAATAGGATTTATATTTCAAAATTCCGATGCACAATTATTTTCTACGAATGTGTGGGAAGAAATAGCATTTGGTCCACTACAGATGAAGCTTAACTTTAAGGAGGTAGAGGATAGGGTTAATGGAGTTATCCAAATGCTTGAACTAGAATCATTAAAAGATAGACCGCCTTATAGATTAAGTGGTGGCGAGAAAAAGAAAGTGGCTATTGCATCCGTATTATCAATAAATCCAAAAGTTTTGATATTGGATGAACCTACGAATGGATTGGACCCTCGAAGTCAAAGGTGGCTAATTAATCTATTGGTAGAACTTAATAATGCAGGTAAAACTCTAATTACATGTACTCATAATCTTGATATTGTGGAAGAAATAGCTGATAGGGTGATAGTTTTTAATGAAGATCATGAAATTGTTGCTAGTGGTACGCCTGAAGATATATTATCAAATAAAGAATTATTACTTTCTGTAAATCTTATAGATGAGCATTATCATAGACACCTTCATGCAAGTGATAGAAGTATGCAGCATGATCATTTTCATAGTCATGAATAGTAATATTGATTAAGGATACAGCTTATATCTTTATATAGTACATAAAAAGAAGGGTAAATGTTTATTTTAACATTTACCCTTCTTTAAATAAAATATTATCATTTACCAGTCCCATCAGTTTTTGCTGGTGGGTTTGTTGGCGTTGTTGTTGGCGGCGTTGTTGGCGTTGTTGGCGGCGTCTTTGTCGGCGTCTTCGTTGGCGTCTTTGTTGGTGTTTTTGTTGGCGTCGTTGTTGGCGTAGTTGTAGGCGTCTTCGTTGGCGTCTTTGTTGGCGTTTTTGTTGGTGTCTTTGTTGGTGTTTCTAAAGTAGCTTTTTTACTACTAAGTTTACTTATCATATTTTGCAGTCTTGTTTGTAATTGTGAATAAACATTTTTATCTTTTACACTCTGCAAAGCAGAAGTAGCATTTTGAATTAATGTTTGGTATCGAGCATATTGTGAGCTATTTGAGAGATTGAATGATTCTAGTGCTCCAACAGCATTTTGAGCAGCAGTTTCATTAGTTTTTTCAAGAGCTGCACTTGTATCTTCTTTAGTTTTAACTTTTTCTTTAGTTGCTTTTTTTATTCCATTGTCATTAGGATGAAGGCCAACATATATGGTGTCCATTAATACTCCGTTTTTATCAATTATGGTGTTAGGTCGAGGAAAGTCTACTTGTACTAAACCTTGATGTAGATACTCCATATATTCTTTCCATATCTGACCTGGTTCATTTGCTCCAAACATGTTTTGCGCAGTTGGAGTATCATCTCCTACCCATACGGATGTTGTATAGTAGGGAGTATAGCCTATAAACCAACAATCTTTTGATTGGTCAGTAGTTCCTGTTTTACCTGCAGTATAAGGATAGTCATTAAGAGATAAACCATTTCCGGTTGAAAAACTTTCTGTTAATACACTCTTTAAAGTATCGGTCATAAGGTAAGAAGCACCACTATCGTATACTTTAGTTTGTTTGTGTTTATTAACATATAATACTTGATTAATTACATTATTAGTTATTTTACGTACGTTAGTTGGTTCTGTAAATTTACCATTTCTTGAAAGTGTTGAATAACCTGAAGCCATTTCAACAGGGGTAACACCCTTTGAAAAACCGCCTATTCCAACTACAGGGTATTCATCAGGGGTTATATATTTGAAACTCATATTTTGCAAATATTTTAGCGATTTCTTTACACCATTTTCGGTTACTAATCTAACTGGAATGGTGTTTATAGATATATCAAGAGCATATTTCATAGTTACAGAGCCACGGAACGCAAAGTCATCGTTATTCACGTTATCTATTGGGGCATCTATATATTCACTTGTTGGGATGTATCCTCTTTCAAATGCAGGAGTATATGCTATTAATGGCTTTATAGAAGAACCGGGTTGTCTTACCCCTAAAAACGCTCTGTTAAAAGTGTTATTATCTTGAGTTCTACCTCCAACTATAGCTACAACTTCTCCAGTATTATTGTCTATTGTGACACTGGCACCCTGCTTTTTATATAAACCTGAGGTCTTATCTGTTTGTGAATAATTCGCAAGCTTATTATCTACTACACTTTGTAATTTTTCTTGTTTTGCAGTATCGATAGATGTATCTATTCTATATCTTCCACTAAGAAGAGTTTTTTCCTTGGTTGCATAATCATCATTATACTTATTAAAATAGGCTGTTCTTTCTTTATCATTACTAAAAGAATATTTTGGAACAAAACCATCTTCTTTCATTAATTCAAGTGTTGCATTGTGAATAGCATATTGAATACTGTAGTCTACATGTGTTGTTTTCACATAAGGTTTTACGTTTAGCTTAATAACTTCTGATTTTGCAGTATTATAGTCTGTTTGTGATATTTTACCCAAACTTAACATTTTACCTAAAACTAAATTCCTTCTATTTGTTGCATTATCCATGTGTTTAATAGGATTATAGTAAGATGGATTATTAGGAATTGATACAAGCATAGCTATTTGCGAAACGTCTAAGTCACGATTACTCTTTTGAAAGTAAAATTGCGAAGCACTTTCAATGCTATAACAGCCATTGCCGTAGTTTACGTTGTTTACATAAAACTCTAATATTTGTGATTTGGTGTATTTCTTTTCTAAATCCAATGCTATAACAGATTCTTCTAATTTTCTCCATACAGTTACGTCAAAGGTAAGAAATACATTCCTTGAGAGTTGCTGTGTTATTGTAGAACCACCTTGAAGAATAGTTCCTTTAGATTTTATATATACCCAAATTGATCTTCGTATACCTTTATAATCTATTCCATTATGTTCATAAAACCTCTCATCTTCAATTGAAGTAATGGCTTGGCTTACATATGGATTTAAGTCTGAATCTTTTGTGTAATAATATGAGTTGGTGTTAAATTCTTTTAATAGCAGGCCTTTATTATCGTAAACTTGAGTTGGTTTCCTGGTATTAAAATCAGTATTACTTATATTTTGGGCTATTTTGTTACCAGCTACAATAGTTGATTTTATTTTAGCATTATATTTAATGTAAATATATCCTGAAGCTAATGTCACTGCTATGAAAATTACAACAAAAAATATCAATAAAAACTTAACGACTTTTTTCCAAAGTTTCTTTTTGATTTTTGCTGGTTCTATTGTTTCTATATTATCATCCATTAATATTTCCTCCTTTAGCATTTATTCTACAAAAAAAAATTGCCCAGGTGTATGCCTTGGACGACTATGATTTTAGTATACACAATGGAGGTAGCATTTTTGTGTAAGGTGGTTTTGACTTAGTAATAAAAAATATTTGTCGTCACAAGTAAGGGCCTATTTCAAATTTTTAAAATTAGTTTGATAAATTATGTATTAATAAAACACTACAAGTCCTTATTATACTATTAAAAAAGGTCTTAGTTTATGTATTTATAATATTATTATTTTACATTATTGTCAATAAAGTGGTGCAAGTCAATTTGTATTCTTTAATTATTAATTATAATTAAATAAAAATACTTTATTGTAGGATTATTCTTTTAGAAAGCACATACAATAATAACACATATTATTACTACTTAATATACTGATAATTTAATATAGTTTTTATACTTGAATTAACAAGCTTAGTTTGTTAATATTTTCTCCTATATGATTTGATATGAATTACATTTATAGAAAGTAATATGTGTAAATGGTTTCACATTGAATTCTTATACTATATTCTACCATAAATAGTTAATAAATCACAAAGTATTAATAAAATTAAGCGAATTAATGAAGGGATATTGACATTATAAAAAACATATATTATGATGATATGGAATTAGATAGATATACAGATTATTATAAGAGTATAGAAAAAATAAATTGAGAAAAATTAATGAAATAATTAATTAAAATCAATTACAAGGAGATGTTTTTATGGACAAGTATGTTTGTTTGGTATGTGGGTATGAGTATGATCCAGAGGTAGGAGATCCAGATGGCGGAATAGCACCAGGCACTAAGTTTGCAGATATTCCAGAAGATTGGGTTTGCCCATTATGTGGAGTTTCTAAATCAGAGTTTGAAAAAGTAGAATAAAACAAAATATAATTTAATATAAAGGTCAGGTATATTTAATAATAATCGATTAAAAATACCTGGCCTTTGTTGTGCATTAAGGAGATATATATGGAATTAATTAAGTCATTATTTTATTTTATAGTAGCAGGAATATTTGAAATAGGAGGGGGCTACCTTATATGGATATGGTTACGAGAGGGGAAAAGTCTTTGGTACGGAATTTTTGGAGCTATGGCACTTATTGTATATGGTGTAATTCCGACGCTGCAACCTCCAAGCGCTAATTTTGGTAGAGTATATGCAACATATGGTGGTATCTTTATTGTATTATCAATATTATGGGGCTGGAAGATAGAGAATATAATTCCTGATAAGTTTGATTTGATAGGTGGCACTATAGCAATAATTGGGGCTCTTATTATTATGTATGCTCCAAGAGGGTAGAATTTAATAAACAATAAAAATTTGGTTAATAAAATTTTTTAAAAGAATTATAGTTACGTCTTTACATATTAAACATATAGTGATACTATAGATATAATTTAATAAGTTAGTTATTCTCATCAAGAGAGATAGAGGGACCGGCCCGATGATATCTCGGCAACCATCAGACGATAAATGCCTGAATAGGTGCTAATTCCTGCGTTAAGTTTATAGTAACTTAGCGGAAGATGAGAGAGGTGTCATTGAATATTTATACCTCTTTCATCATTAATGGTGAAAGAGGTTTTTAATTTTTTATGGATTAAAATTTAATAATGTCTTATCAAGAGAGGTGGAGGGACTGGCCCTATGAAACCCGACAACCAGTATCGTAAGATACATGGTGTTAAATCCTGCAGCGTGGCTGCAAGATAAGAATAAGTTTGGAAGTAGTGCCCAAGTTTATTTTTGGGCACTATTTTTTATGATTATAAATAATCGTGGCAATAATAAAATTTTAAGAATGAATTTTAATAAATTAATAGGAGAGGAGATATTATGATTAAAGTTAGTGGCATAAGTAAAAGTTTTTCAAATGTAAAAGTATTAAGTGATGTTTCCTTTACAGTAGATGAAGGTGATATTTACGGTGTTATTGGTCATAGTGGTGCAGGAAAGTCTACTTTGCTAAGATGTTTTAATGGCCTTGAGACATATGATGCCGGAACTATTAACATAATGGGCAAAGTGGTTAATGAATTAAGCCGTAAAGAGCTTCGTGAGTTTAGAAAAGATGTAGGCATTATATTTCAAAGTTTTAACCTTATTAACAGTAAAAATGTTTTTGACAATATAGCATTTCCGCTTGAAGTATGGGGGCATGATAAAAGCTACATTAAGGAAAGAGTAGATAGCTTAATAGATTTAGTAGGTCTTAATGATAAAGTAAAAACAAACGTAAAGCAGTTAAGTGGAGGTCAAAAGCAAAGAGTTGGAATAGCAAGGGCACTCGCGCTTAACCCTAAAATATTACTTTGTGATGAGGCGACTTCTGCACTAGATCCTAAAACTACAAAATCTATATTACAGCTTTTAAGAGATATAAATAATAAATTTAATATAACAATCGTTGTAGTTACTCATCAGATGGAAGTGGTAAAAGAAATTTGTAATAAATTTATTCTTCTAGAAGGTGGCAAAATTAAAAGTCACGGATTTACAGATGAATTATTTATTAAACCAACAAAAGAGATGAAAATACTTATTGGTGAGGAAGAGTTACTACCTATTACTGGTTATAATATTAAAATATTTTTCACAAAGGAAATTACCCAGAGTTGTTTAATAACATCGCTAGCAAGGCAGCTTGATATTGATTTCTCAATAGTATGGGGAAGGCTTGAAAAATTCAGAGATAGTGTAATGGGGAGTCTTATTATAAATACGAATGAGGAAAACAAAATAAAAATATTAAAATATTTAGATGAGAGATCTATAGAGTGGGAAATAGATAGTGATTTAATACAAATTGAAAATCAAAACGAGGATAGTAAATAATAAGAAAATCTAACTTGAAAGAATATAAGGGGGAGCATAAATGTTATTTAGTGAAGTTTTACTACCAGCACTTTTAGACACATTATATATGGTAACATTATCAACAATATTTACAGTGATTTTAGGATTTATTGCGGCAATCGGACTCATTATAACTGGCCCTAAAGGGCTAAGACCAAATAGTGTAATTTACAAAATTTTAAATTTAGTAGTTAACGTATTACGTTCTTTTCCTTTTATTATACTTATGATATCTATATTTCCTCTAACTAAACTTATTACGGGAACAACAATAGGTACCAATGCAGCTATAGTACCATTAACACTTGGAGCAGCTCCTTTTGCTGCAAGAATAATAGAAACTGCACTACTCGAAGTAGATTATGGAATTATTGAAGCAGCAAAATCTTTTGGTGCAAAAACTTATCAAATTATATTCAAAGTTATGCTAAAAGAGGCAATGCCATCTATAGTTCTTGGAATTACTTTAACTATAATAAATATCATAGGGTACTCAGCTATGGCAGGAACAATTGGTGGTGGTGGCCTTGGAGATGTAGCTGTAAAGTATGGCTATTATAGATTTCAGTCAGATGTCATGATATATACTGTAATAATATTAATTGTAATTGTACAAATAATCCAAGCCTTAGGAAATTTACTATACAGTAAAATGATAAAGTAAATTTGATTATATATATATGTATTAAATTAATAAAATAGGGGGATAACAATTAATAATTGCTATCTTAAAAAGAAAAATATTAATCGGTCTAGCTAGTAAGTATTACAAAGAGAATATAAGGGGGATTCAAAATGAAAAAAATATTAAGTATATTATTATCAATAGTTGTGATTTTCGCATTAGGTGGTTGTGGATCAAAAAAAGCAGCAGTAGTAACTGATAAAAAAGTTATTACAGTAGGGGCTTCACCAATACCACATAAAGAAATATTAGAGGTTGTAAAGCCACTTCTTGCAAAAGAAGGATATACTCTTAAAATAGTAGAATTTACGGATTATGTAACACCAAACACAGCACTTGCTGAAAAGCAACTTGATGCGAATTTCTTTCAACACGTACCTTATTTGACAGAATTTAGTAAAGAAAAAGGGTTAGATTTGACTTGGACTGTAAAGGTGCATATTGAACCAATGGCTTTATATTCTAATAAATACAAAAAACTTAGTGATATAAAAAATGGAGCAAGCATAGCTATACCAAATGATCCTTCAAATGGAGCAAGAGCACTTAGAGTACTTGAGAAAGCAGGACTTCTAAAATTAAAAACTGGAGACCTTATATCAAAGCTTGATATAACATCAAATCCAAAGAACTTAAAAATAACTGAATTAGATGCTCCTCAACTTCCAAGAATATTAAAAGATATGGATGCAGCAGTTATAAATTCTAATTATGCTATTGAAGCTAAATTAAAATTAACAGATGCATTAGCTGTTGAAGCAAAGGATTCACCTTATGCAAATGTACTCGCTGTTAGAAAAGAAGATAAAGATAAACCTTATATAAAAGCACTTTCAAAGGCATTAACTTCTCTAGAAGTTAAAAAATTCATATTAGAAAAATATAAAGGTGCTGTAATTCCAGCATTTTAAGTTATAATTAAGTAGATATATTATTTAAAAAATAAAATTACTTTGCTTTTAGCGTAATAGCTAGGGGTAAAGTTTTTTTTATGATACCAGCAAAGGAAAAGGAGATCTAAATATGGAAATAGAGCAATTTTGTACAAAGTATGCAATGGATAGAGTGGGAACAAATTCATTGAAATGGGATGCTTTAGATAAACGGTATGGTGATAAAGATTTAATACCTATGTGGGTGGCAGATATGGAATTTAAAGCTCCGGATGTAGTAGTAACTGCAATGAAACAAAGAATTGAACATGGGATATTTGGATATTCTTATGTACCTGATTCCTACTATGATTCTTTCATTAATTGGGAAAAAAATCAGCATAATTATAAAGTAGATAAAGAATGGATACGTTTTTCAACTGGTGTTGTTGTTTCTTTATATTGGTTTGTTAATGCATTTACAAAGTTTGGTGACTCAGTAATTATTATTACTCCTGTGTATTATCCGTTCCACGATTCGGTAAAAGATACTGGAAGAAAATTAATTACATCTGAATTAATTAATACAAGTGGAGTATATAGGATCGATTTTGAAGATTTTGAGAGAAAAATCATAGAAAATGATGTTAAATTATTTATTCAATGTTCTCCACATAATCCAGTTGGTAGGGTTTGGACGGAGGAAGAATTAGATAAAGTGTTATCTATATGTAAAACACATAATGTACTTGTTGTCTCAGATGAAATACATCAAGATATTATAATTGGAGAAAATGTGCAAATACCAGCAGCTATAGTAAGCGGTGGAAAGTATGCAGATAATATAATAACAGTTACAGCACCGTCAAAAACTTTTAACTTAGCCGGATTATTAAATTGCAATATAATCATTTCTAATAAGAAGATAATGGAAAGATATGATGTATATTCAAAAACTATTAACAAGACAGAAGTGAATATTATGGGAATAACTGCAGCAGAGGCTGCTTATAATTATGGAAAAAAGTGGCTAAGCTCTCTACTAGACGTAATAAAGTATAACTATAACTATGTAAAAGAAAGACTAGCAGATAAAGCACCAAAAATAATTATTACTCCATTAGAAGGAACTTATCTTATTTGGATGGATTTGAGGGGGTATATAAAGCCTAGTGAAACAAAAGCATTTATACAAGGTAAGTGTAGACTAGCTGTAGATTATGGTGAATGGTTTAGCAAAGATTGTAAGGGATTTATTAGATTAAATATGGCTACTAATCCTAAATATGTTGAAAAGGCTGTAGATAATATCATAAAGAATATTAATTGTTTGTAAATTGTAATAATATAAAAGAGGAAAGTTATCATATTTATAGAATACCTTAATATACGATCATTTTCTCTGAGGAGAAAAATTAGGAGGGATTTTCATGAAAACATTAAAAGGAACAGAAACTGCTAAAAATCTTATGAAATCATTCGCTGGTGAATCACAAGCTAGGAACAGATATACTTTTTATTCATCAGTAGCAAAAAAAGAAGGGTACATACAAATATCTAATATATTCACAGAAACGGCAGCAAATGAGAAAGAACATGCTGAAAGATTCTTTAAGTTTGCAAATAAAGATTTATGTGGAGAAGTGGTAGAAGTTAATGCAACATATCCTGTAGCTCTTGGAGACACAAAGGTTAACTTACTAGCAGCAGCTAATGGAGAAAATGAAGAATGGACAGATCTTTATCCATCATTTGCAAAAGTTGCCGAGAAAGAAGGATTCCCAGAGATTGCTAGACTATATACAGAAATTTCTAAAGTTGAAAAACATCATGAAGAAAGATATAGACAACTATTAAACAATGTAGAAAATAATACAGTATTTGATAAAGAAGAAGTAGTTATGTGGAAATGTGGCAATTGTGGTTATATTTTTGAAGGAAAAAGTGCTCCTAAAGTATGCCCAGCATGTGCACATCCTCAAGGATATTTTGAAATATTTACTGAAAAATTCTAATTATATTTTAAAAATTGAGAACATGCTTATAAATTCTTAATGTAGAATAAAAAAGGAACCCTCATCTTAATTAAATTAATTTGAGGGTTATTTTTAGTGTTCTTTTATATAGGTTATTTTTTAAAAATCCTTAGTCTATATGCATTAAGTGCAGTATCGTATAATTTGTTCATTAGTTTATAATTGGCATAAGCACCAACAACGAGTCCAATGCCTGGAACAAGTTGTAACATTTTGGCCAAATCTATATAATCTCGATATTCCTGCTGGAAAGTTTTCCAATCAAAAGATTCTACATCGTCCGGTAAATTTTTCACGTGGTTATCCCAATCTGATACTTGAGTGTAAATTTCAATTCTTCTTTTATCACTTGAAAAGGCCAATTGAAAAACATATAGAATATATAATCTTTCTTTATAATTGCGAACGTCAAAGCCATATATACTAGCTATTTCATACAAAAATTTCATTTTTAAACTTAGAAGAATTGGAAAGTCTGCAAGGCCAATTAGAAGCCCGGCACCACCAGTACCAGCACCACTTACGGTTGCGGCTTTTCTATAAAAATCAATACTGCTTTTGGCCATTGTTTCGCGTTCTTCAAGGGAGGTATTAGTAAGTGGGGGTTTTGCCGTATATTCAGAGCCCGAGAGTACTATTTTTGTCATATTTTCAATTGAAGTATCAATAATATTTTGAACTTTACCTGGAAGTAAGTTATTCATCTTGTTTTGTATACTCTTAGCAAAATCATTTGATGCAGAAGGTCCCTTTTTCATCTTTTCTTGCCATAAAAACATTTCTTTTAGTGAGTTTTCTTCATAATTGTTCATAATTGCCCCCTTATAAAATTAATATTATCTTTATGATAGTACTTTATTTGTATTTTATTCATTTATAGATTGTTTTATTAGGTATTATTTATCACTTTCAAAGTGGGTGGCGCTTTTTTCTAAACTTCTTATATATTCCATCATTTTTGCTTGATTTTTATCGAGTGCCTTTTGATTGTCTATCAATAAATCCATTTTTTTATGTAAATCCTGAGTAATTAATTCTGATTTAAAATTTATTTTATAATCATTTTTAGATTTTATTCTATCTTTTTCTTCTTGTCTATTCTGGCTCATCATTATTACCGGAGCTTGTATAGCTGCAGTGCAAGATAGAACTAGATTAAGAAGTATAAAAGGAGCCGGATCAAATAAATTTTTGAAAATAGTATTAACTGCTATCCATATTACAATAATTGAAAGTGCAATTATTATAAAACTCCAACTCCCAACAGATGCTGCTATTTTATCAGCCATTTTATTTCCAAAGTTGCGAGAGTGCGAATTTACGATTGTGACATCTTTGGATATTCTATTACTCATTAATTCATGTAATAAATCTTCTTCAATAGAGTTAAAACTTTCTCCTTGGTCAATTATTTCTCGTACAAGTTTTTCCGATTCCGAATTATCATTATCATTTCCACTATTATCTTCGTTTTGCATATTAATATCCCCCAATATAATTATTCTAATTTATCAAAAGGTTGCTTTATACAATTATAATTATTTTAGAGGTAATATTCAATTAATAATTTCAAAACAATAGTTATTATATTAAATTATTTTGTAACTAAATTATCAACTTCTATTAATGCTATTGTTAAATTAGATTATGTTTGCTAAAATAGACTTGTTAAGATATTTCAATATTGACCCAGTGGGATTTTTTAGTGCCCACTAATTATAAAGTTTATTAAATTACCATCTACATAAGAAAGGAGATAATATTATGATTTATTCAACAGAAGTTTCAGAAATGATTTGTGTTGCTAAAGGACCTAATCATGGTTCAGCACCAATTCCTGAAGAAG
>NZ_CALEVF010000325.1 GCF_937920395.1 uncultured Clostridium sp.
TCTTTCCCTACACGACGCTCTTCCGATCTTGCCATAACATTTCCGTATCTAGTACCACATATTAATGTTTTGTCTGGTGATACTGTTTTAGACTTAGCTACGAATACTTTCTCCATCATAGCTTTTGAAATTCCCATAGCATTTATTGGATATGCTGCCTTGTCGGTTGATAGGCATATTACTTTTTTAACTCCATACTCAATTGCAGCTGTAAGTACATTATCTGTACCTAATACATTAGTTTTAACTGCTTCAAGAGGGAAAAATTCACAAGATGGAACTTGTTTTAATGCAGCTGCGTGAAATATGTAATCTACGCCATGCATAGCATTTTTTACTGAAGATATATCACGTACATCCCCAATGTAAAATTTGATTTTATCGTTTTTATATAATTTTCTCATATCATCCTGTTTCTTTTCATCTCTTGAGAATACACGAATCTCTGCTATATCTGTATCTAAAAATCTTTTAAGTACAGCGTTTCCAAAAGAACCTGTTCCTCCTGTAATCATTAATGTTTTACCTTTAAACATATGTATCTCCTCCGATATTAAATTATTTCCAAAATATTTTTCAATTCTATTTAGTAAATCCTGTTTGTTAAAATTGTTATCATAATATGCTCTTGCGTTTACCCCGAGTTTTCGCAATGACTCTGCTGATTCACTAGATAATTTCATTATCATATCTGCAAGTACCGAATCGTCACCTGCCGGGACGCAAAGACCAGAATTTGACTCTTTAATTATTTTATCCGTTTCGCCATTAGCTGATGCAATAATAGGCAAGCCACAAGCCATGTATGATTGGAGCTTTGCAGGGATTGTCATTGAAAATAATGGTCCACCTGTTAAACACAGGAATGCCGCATCGCTTGCTGCCATAAAATCTGGTATCCTAGTCGCCTTTTGTTTATCAATAAAGTTAAACATAGTTCCTAAGTTACCCTCATTTACAAGTTGAATTAATGATGATTTATATCTGCCATCACCAATAATATTAAAACGAATTTTTCTTTCATAGCCACTTTCTTTAATTATTTTTGCCGCTTTTGGCAATATATCTAAGCCCTGCGCATTACCGATATTGCCAGCAAAAGTTATATTAAAAGCATCATCATCTGGAATTTCTTCAATGTCTGTTTTTTCTATGTATCTATAAAAATCCTCCGCATACTGTGGCCAATATTCTATTCTATCTATTGGTACACCGCGATTTTGGATTGATTTTACAAAGCTATTTGATGTCGTAAAAATCCGTGTACAACCAGCATATATATAGTCAACCATCTTACCTATAGCACTAGTAATCCTTTTGTCAGTTATTCCTGTAATTATTTCCACATTTTCAGGCCAAAGATCCTGAACATACAAGTAACATGGTATCTTTCGCTTTTTAGCATACCATACACCTGGCAAAGCTTGAGTCATTGGTGATACTTCAAATATAAATACAAAGTCAGCTCTAATTTTTGTGAACAATTTCCAAAAAAAACCTGATACAACAAAGGACAAATAGTTTAAACAAAGCATTATAGAATTCTTTCCTCTAGGTACTAGTGGGAGTCTTATTATATCTATACCATTATAGACTTCTTTAGTCTTCTTAAACAGTCCATACCCTTTGTAATACTCACCTTGGGGATAATTAGGTATTCCAGTTATAACAGTTACTTTATATCCTCGTTTCACCCATTCGCTGCAAATATCATTTATACGAAACTGTTCAGGATAAAAATATTGGGTTATAACTAAAATATGTTTTTTCAATTCATTAACCCCCCTCTTAGTTATTTTTCTGTTGCCACAATTGATTGTTTCAGATCCCTAATTCTATAATTTTCTTTATAATCAGACATACTCTTCTCATAAACCAAATTGCCAAAGACCTTATTAAGTAATGCAACCTTTAAACCCATAAGACGTATTAGTGGATTAAATACACTAGTTAGTCTAATTTGCTTACCATGGGTCTTTGCAATAAGTTTCACCATTTCTGAAGTCTTAACATATTCGCTATTTTGAGGATAGAATGTTCCTCGCTCATCATTTTCAATCATGAGTCTAATAAATTCACATAAATTATCTATGTGAAGCATACTTCGCTGATTATTAATAGCTGGAAATACCGGAAGTCTTTGAGCGAGCTTCGCGAGTTTTGGGTAATTACCTTTAGATCCTTTCCCATAAATCATAGGCGGTCTAAGAATAACAATTTTAAAATCATCACTTTCTAAAAGTTTTAAATTCACCTCTGCTTGAAGCTTGCTGTTTCCATAAAAATTGCTGGGATTTGGAACAGTGTTTTTATCTATTACTTTTCCACCATTTACACTGCTGCTATCACCATAAACTATTATGCTGCTCATAAAAATAAACTGCTTTACACCAGCCATTTTTGCTTTTTTAGCAGTCTCTATGGGAAGATCACGATTGACTTTATAATATAATGATTCCATGGATGGATCTGTTGATACGTGTGCTATCCCAGCAACGTGAAAAATTACATCATACTTTGAAAAATCTTCTTCTTTCCATGAATTGTCTTTCATGTCCACTGTATCTATAGAATAACTTTCTAGCCATTTCTCAAGAGATGTACCTATATAGCTATTAGCTCCTGTTATAAGTATTTTTTTCATCTTAATATCATCTCCTTCTTAACAGATACGTTTTATACCACCTAATAAAATTTATAAAGTAGAATCTTTAGACCTATTCGCTTCGGGTTTATTATCATGTAACTTTTCGAACCCATCATCGCGTATTCCCTCTGCTTTTATAACTTTAGATACCGTTCTAAATAATATTTTTATATCAAGTGACAATGATTTGTTTTCTAAATAATATACGTCATGTACGGTTTTATTATAATCATCGTTATCATCTCGTCCATTAATTTGAGCCCATCCAGTAACTCCTGGCAGTAATACATGAACGCTTGCTTTTGTTCTCATTGCCTTAAGTTCATACTGATTGTATAAAGCTGGTCTTGGTCCCACAAAGGTCATATCTCCTTTAAGTATATTGATTAATTGTGGAAGTTCGTCTAAACTAGATTTTCTTAAGAATTTTCCAATTAGAGTTATATAATTTTTTGAATTATCAAGTTTATCAGTTGATACATCAGGTGTTCCAATTTTCATTGTCCTAAATTTATAGAATTTAAACAATTCATTATTTTTACCTATTCTCATCTGAGTGAAAAATACTGGCCCTTTTGAAGTTAACTTTATCATTATTCCTATAATCAAAAATAATGGTGATAGTAACATTAAAATAAATAAACTAAATGCACTGTCCAAAAATCTTTTCATAATATCCTCCTAATTGTTTGCAATTTTTTTTTTAAAAAATAAGGCTAATATAAACGCTAAGTTTATTAGCTTTGCAGCACTTAGTATTAGATTGACTAATTCTACTAAAGCATTTAAATAATATTATTAATCTTTTTATAATTACCTCTTTTGCGTGTAGTCAACAAACATAATGCTTGTACCTAATTGCTTTGTTAAAATAAAAAGTTTGTTTAAATTATATAACCATTATATCAAATTACAACATATAATGTAATAATTTTAGTTAATTTTGTACACTTGAGTACAGAACCTTTTATTTTTCATTCTAATCTGTTCTTAAAATCCAGTATTAAATATAACTCAATTTCACATAAGGAGTCAAGTAAAATCAATTGTAATTTGTTTAATATAACGGTATGTTAAGCAATCCACGCTAAAAAAGAACAGAAGTTGTAAATTATTGATTTTTATCTACTATATTAAATTTATTAATAGTCCATAATAAACTTTAACATCTAGTTAACATGAACTTAACTTACGTCAAGTAATATAATATTTACAATATATCCAATGTTATCTAAAGGAGTTGTATCCAATGATTGTAAATTTTAAAAATATTTCCATTCCTATAAAAGTTATTTTGATAGTAGCTGGGACATTAGCTTTTTTTATGGCTATAGAAAATGTTATTATATATAGAGTTACTTATAATAAAATGGTAAGCACTAATAAACAGAACATGAAGTTAGTGTCTAACGAGGTATATGAAAATTTCAAAAATTTAATAAAATTACAAACAAGTGATGTTGAAAAAAATGCATTAAATGAGGACATTATTGGACTTGTAAAACATAAAAATGTTACAAAACGTGATGAGTTTAAGATCAAATATAAAGGTGAAATTGAAGATATGACAAATAAGTTAAAGACATATGCTAAAAGTAATAAGACTGATGAACATGAGTTCATTGCAGATAAAGATGGAGTGATTATAGCCGATAGTGATGAGGAATATTTAAATAGTGATTTAAGTCAAAATGATTACGCTAAAAAAGCTTTGAGTGGTTCGTCTTTCGTAAGTTCAGTATATACATCTGTTGTAAATTTCAAACCAGTAGTTACATTTGTACAACCAATTAAGGATGAAAATAATAATGTGATAGGAATAGCTGGGAAAAGCGTATACATAGACTATTTTTCTCAGAGATTTGATAAATTTAAATTCTTAGACGATGGATTTTTATTCGTAGTAGATAGTAATCAAAATATAATATATCATCCAGATAAACATCTTATTAATAAAAAACTAGACATTTCTGAACTAATTAGTATTACAAAAGATAAAAAAAGTTTTCAAAAGAGTGATATGAAAGAGTTTACATATAGGACTGGTAAAGATAAATTTAATGCATTTTATATTAGTGTACCAGAACTTAAAAGTTTAGTGGTGCTTACAGTAAATGAGAATAATATAAAAAGTTCTTCAAATACAATAGGAAAACTTATAGTGTTAATGACTTTTATAATGCTTATAGTAATGGTTCCAATATGCTATATATGTATAAGAAGAATTCTAAGACCAATGAATAAACTTGTGAAAAACACAGTAGAAATTTCAAATGGCAATCTTTCAGTTGTGAACGTAATAGAAAGTAATGATGAAATTGGTAAATTAGCAATGAGTTTTAATACTATGACTGAAAATATTAAATCGTTAGTTTATGACATAGCTAAGGTGACAGAGGAGCTTTTGCATATTAACAAAGTTACTGGTACAACGCAGCATAATATAGTAAATGGCATGGAGATAATCACAGAAAACACCCAAGTGGTTTCTAATGATACTGATAAGTTAAATAATGTAATAGATGTATGTGTTAGGTCTTTTGAGTCAATAACAAAAAAAGTCCGAATCATTAAAAAACAATCTACCGATATGTTCTTAAAGGCTGAAAATATTAAGGAGATTAATAATACAAATATAAGTTCAGTAACTAGTTTAAAATATATAAATAAAGAAAGTACAAATAAGTTAAATGGGGTAAATGATTCTTTCAAGGAGTTATATACAGATTTTATGGGAATTAACAATATAGTAGATGTTGTTAATAACATATCTAAAAGGACTCATATATTGTCTCTAAACGCATCAATTGAAGCTGCAACAGCTGGAAAATATGGTGCTGGATTTAGTGTGGTTGCTAAAGAAATTAGAAGCTTATCAGAGGGTATTGGTGAGCAAATGAGTAAAATACAAGATATAGTTAGTAGTGTACATAATAATATGGTAAGGACTGAAAATAGCATAGGCGAAGTTAATAGGGTTTTTAATGAGCAGGATAGTGCTATAAATGATACTATTGTGAGTTATAAAAAGGCATTAAGTTCAACTGACGATATTGCAGGGTCTATTTGCAATATTCATCTTAGTATCGATGAATTAAACAATGAAAATAGAAGTGTCATAAACAACCTTAAAGAGGTAAATGTTATTTGCACAGAGTTTACAAATTCTGTGGGTCAAATAAGTTCTGTAATTGAAAATCAATATGGTGAAACTAAGAATATGGATGGGTTAGTACAACAATTAGAAGATTCAACTAATGAACTTAGGGAAAAAATGAATAGATTTAATTTGTAAAAATATAACAATATAAAGATAGAGTGGACGACTTTCAGGTTTAGGCAGAGGGTATAAATGAAAAAGGAAACCAAAAAATATTTGGTTTCCTTTTTTATTTACATGTTATTTAAAATCTTGGCTTAATCGTTCAATAACACGTTTTTCACCCATAGCTTGCATAACTTCATGTAGATCTTGAGTTTGTGTTCTATTAGTTAATGCCACTCTTACAATTGTTGCAACATCTGATAATTGACCTTTAAACAAATCTGGATTCTTTTTATAAGTTTTCGCATTTTTTGCATATCCAAGGTTTAAAGCAAGTTCTTTAAGGGTCGCAAACCAAGTATCATTATCATGAGAAAAATCATATACACCTATATAACTTGAAAGTACACTTCTTACCTCGTCCATTGGTATATGATCAGGGAAATTGTATCCTTCAATAAGGCTATTCTTGTAAAGATCATCGAAAAAGTATACAATATGTTCTTTTACATCTAACCATTTCACAAAATCTTTTCTTGGTTTGTCATTAACTCTTTCTATATTAAATATTTTTTTAGCATATTCTTCATTTGCTATTAATAATTCTGACATTTTAACATCATAATTTTTAGCCCAATTAAGATAAAGATCATATACAGTAGATGCATCCATAGTAGCTATAACATCTTTACTAATATCGTTAAGTTTTAAAATATCAAATAAGGCTCCACTTTTGCTCATATTTTCAAGGGTAATATTAAAGCTTGTGCAAGGGAGATTTTTATTAGCATCCCTCCACTCTTGAAAATCTGAATTAATTAAATTAACAAGATATTCAGTTACAGCTATAAAAGGATACCCCTCAGATCTATAAAATTCAACTGAGATTTCTGGGTCTTTTCTCTTGCTAAGCTTACGTTTTGATGTTCCATCCATTTTCATAATTGTAGGTATATGAGCATATCGTGGGGCTGTAAAGCCTAACATTTCAAACAACTGTAAATGTATAGGAAGAGATGAAAGCCACTCCTCACCACGAATTACATGGGTTGTTCCCATCAGATGATCATCTATAGCATGAGCAAAATGATATGTTGGAATTCCGTTTGTTTTAAGAATTACAATGTCTTGGTCATTTTCTGGCATACTTATGGTACCTTTAATTAAATCATTACAAACAACTCTTTTGCCAGATTCTTCGGGTGCTCTAAGTCTTATAACATAAGGCGTACCCTTTGCGAGCTCAGAAGTAATTTCATCCATTGTTGAATTCCGGTGAATAGCCCATTTGCCATGATATCCTGTATTGATTTTTAGTTCTTGCTGAATTGTTCTCGTTTTATCTAAATCTTCTGTAGTGCAAAAGCAAGGGTAAGCGAGGCCTTTTGATATTAGAGACTTTACAAAGGCATGATATATATTAATTCTGTCGCTTTGTTTATATGGTCCATAGGCACCTTTTTCGTTATTAGAATCTATAACACCTTCATCAAAGTTAATACCAAAATCTCGAAGAGTGCTTGTGCTATCCTCAATTGCTCCAGCTACCTCTCTTTTTTTGTCAGTATCTTCTACTCTAAAATAAAATATACCTTCGCTTTGGTGTGCAAGCCTTTCAGATATAAGAGCAGCAAAGACACCTCCAAGATGTTGAAAGCCAGTAGGACTTGGTGCGTATCTTGTAACCATAGCATTAGGTTTAAGATTTCTTTTAGGGTAAATATTTCTATAGTATTCTGGAGTTTCGGATACGTCAGGTAATAATAAATTAGCTAGTTTTAAATAATCCATATTAATCATCCTTTCTTATGTAAGTAGTTTAATTTAAAATAAAAAACCTCTCATCCTATAATATAATAGGACGAAAGGTAAACTTTCGCGATACCACCTAAATTGAAATTATACATACTTATCTCTTCCATTACATTTAACTTCAATTATACATATATTTTTACAAGATGTCAATATAGCAAATTTTACAATCCAAGTGACAAGAAAAAACAGATATATCATGTTTATTTTAGTACACAATTATTAGAGACTATTATGTTTAAATTCACTTTTTTTAATAAACAACATATATTAGTAGTAGAGGATGAATATTGTGCTAAAAAATCTCATAGACTTTAAAAAAGAATTAATTATATGTTCATGTATAGGTTTTCATAAATATGTTATAATATATAGAATAATCGAAATCTTATAGGATATTTAGGTTTTAATTTAGTTTCATAATCATTTTGTAACTAAGATTATGGGAGATATGAAAGTGAGGTGATAATAATATGGGAGCGTTAGTTTTGCTCAGTGGGTTTACTCAAAAGGACAATGTGAATTTAATAAAGAGAATGAAAGAAATATTTTTAGATAGAAAATATACTATGAGTTATATTCCTTCAATAACTGATAAGAAATTAGAAAGTTTCAAAAATACAAAAATGCAATTACGTGAATATGGAAATTTTGAATTTAATTATTTTGATATAGATGATTTTTGCAGTATGGATAAAATAGATGCAATATTTAAGTCTGATGTAATATATTTATCAGGTGGTAATGCTTACTATTTTTTAAATAATCTTAAGAAAAGATATTTTATAACTAGGCTAAGACGATATGTGAAAAATGGTGGGTGTATTATTGGGCTATGCGCAGGTGCCATAATGATGGCAAATGATATATCAGCTGCACAGTTTGGCGGTGAGGATATAGTAGGTTTATCAAATCTATCATCTTTGGCTTTAGTTGATTTTAATTTTATGCCACATTGGAATAAGAGTAGTAAGTATTTAGATGATATAAAGAAGTATTCTAATAATACCGGTAATATAGTTTATACTTGTAATGACGGAGATGGAATAGTTGTAATTAACAATGAATTACAATTTTATGGAGATATAAATATGATAAAAGAGGGAGAAATAGAACAAGTCTAATAAAAAATCAAAGTAGTATTTTATTTTTTTATATTGATTTTTTACAAAACTATATTTTTGTTTTGAAGAAATATATTAGCTAGCAGTTCTAGCGATACTTGCTATTCTCATTTTGATCTTATTAAGTTTAAAAATCTGATGCCTTTCTAGTATTTCAAGTGATGTATAAGTATACCTTATAAATATAGCTGCTGTAATAAAGGATATCACATCTGAAATTGGATAAGCAAGCCATGCTCCGAAGACTCCCATATCTAAACCAATTACAAATGAATATACAAGTGGTATAAATACTATTATTTGCCTGAAGATTGACAATTTGAAAGAGGCTTTAACTCTATTTATAGCTTGGCAATAAGAAATTGCTAAATAATATACCCCAATACAAGGAAATACAGCGATAACCATTCTAAAAGCCTTAGTGGTTTGTTCGATAATGGCTTTATCACTTATAAATAAACCTATTAGTTGGTTTGAAAAAATCATAAATATTGCCCATAATAAAGTTGAACTTACAGAAACTGCAATTATGGATGATTTAACGACTTCTTTTAATCTTGTATAATTTCCAGCACCAAAATTATAGGCAGCAATTGGTTGCATAGCTGAACTTATACCCATAACAGTCATAAACAAAAACATTGAAACCCTTGTAGTTAAACCTATTGTTACAATAGCTGAATCTCCACCATAGGAGAATAGTAGATTGTTTAAGATAGCAGCTACTAGTGCATCAGATATCTCTACTATAAAGGTTGAAAATCCAATACTAATTATTCCAATAGATATTGCCTTATTAAGACGTAATTTAAAAGAAAAATTCAAACTTGTTTTTAATTTTATAAATACAATTAGAACATATATAAAAGCAATTATTTGCGATGCAACAGTTGCTATAGCAGCTCCTTTTACTCCGTATGAAAATACATTTATTAGAAAATAATCTATAATTACATTGAAAATTGCTCCAATAGAAGTGCTTAATAAAACTATTTTGGTGTTTCCAAAAGATGTTATAATATATGATGCAATTACGGTGAAAGATTGAAATAGTACACCGATTAAGATTATACTTATATAATTTTTTGCAAGAGAAAATGTGTTTTTAGAGGCTCCTAGGCTAATTAAAATCCTATCTTGAAAAATAAAAATACTAGCAGCAATTATAGATACTATTATAAACATTAAAATTATAGCATTTGGTATAATTGTTTTAAGAGTTTCATAATCTTTGTCTCCACAGCTTCGTGAAACACAAGTTGAAGCACCGATAGCTATAAGCATAGATATGGCAAAGAATAGTCTTTGAATTGGAAATGCTATGGTTAAAGCACCAATTGCATTAGCACCAATTGCTTGACCTAAAAACATTGAATCCACCATGTTGTACATTTCTGCTACCATTAAAGAAATTATTGCTGGTACTGAGAATTTATATAAAAGTTTAGAAATGTTTTCCTCAGCAAACATTTTATTACTTTCTGCGATGTTACTTAGTGTCATGAAATCCACTACTCCTTAAATTTTTATTTCTATAATATTATTTTACGCTATTATGCATTTTTTAACATTCACATGCTTGCTAGATAAAAAGTACAAAATTGCTAACATGAGAGTTAGCATTATATACAAATAACAAAAAAACACCCTAAAATAGGTGTTTTTGTACTTCTTGAAGAACTATTAATGTAGAACCATAGCCTTCTATTTTTATTATGTTATTATAAACTGCTGTTTTTTTAGCATATGATAAGGAAATGTTAGGAGTAGAAATCTTAGTTAGAATTTTCCACTCATCATAACCAAGTCGTTTTGGCTTACCCATGCGTAACCAGATATCATAAGCTGAGCCAACTTTTTCTCCGATTTCATATTTAATAACTTTGTAGTCATGAATCAAATTTTTAATTGATAAGGATATCTTTCTCTCAGTAATATTTTTAATACCTTTACCTTTAGATAAATCCTCTAACTTAATTAAGGTATTAAGTTCATCACTGTAACTGTAAAGTAAAACCTGGATATCTTCATCTCTTCTTGTGATAATATATCCATCGCCTTTATCTATAACCTCATCTCCTAGTTTAGACAATAAATAATAGGCATAATATGAAGCTTTTCTTATTCCGTCTAATGTAAGAAGTCCAGGTGATCCGAAAAATAGTTCATTATTTAAAATTGAGTTTTCTTCTACGGTGTCGAAAGCTTTTAATGCATTTAAGCTGCTAGTATCATTAATAAAATTATGAATAATATATGGAAGCATATATGATGAGTCATAAATAGTATTTATAGCTTCCGGGCCATTAAAAGGTTCTTCTATTAAATCTTGCAGTTGATATTTATCGAAAATTTGCTTAGAAATCTCTATATATTCTATAGAAAGATTTATTGAACTTTGAAATCTCCATAACTTTACAACCTCTATTCCATATATATCTGCAAAATATAATATAAAGCTTTCTAAAAGCTTTATGAAAGAACTTTTTTCTTCAAAAATTTGATCTAAAATTATTACTGGAACAAGTGATATATCCATTAAAAACTCTAATAGCTTTTCAACTTCATTCCAATTTAAAAAATTTACATTTTCATTAAAATATATTTTCATTTCTTTTCCAAAGAGATTTTGAACAATACCATTTTTAAAACCTATAGCCTCTTGAA
The DNA here is from genome assembly GCF_937920395.1 of uncultured Clostridium sp. Classification (GTDB taxonomy): domain Bacteria; phylum Bacillota; class Clostridia; order Clostridiales; family Clostridiaceae; genus Clostridium_AD. The sequence goes on from NZ_CALEVF010000325.1 coordinate 11,516, forward strand.
AAGTTCTTAGGTATTCTTGTTCTCTTGCTTTAATAAGTTCTTTTGCTTGACCTAAATTTATATTTTCTTCCCATTTATGGTATAAATGTACACTTGGGAGAGTAAAATCTGTTTGTAGTTTTATAATTTTATTTGTATAGTTAAATCTATCATAGTCTTCTAAGTAATTGGATAAATATTGAATGGAAGTAGAGAGATCATAAGTTTGTATTTTTTTAAAATTATCAAATTGATCAGCTGGTATATCATATTTTTTTCTAAATTGTAGTGGTGTACACTTATAATGATCTTTAAAACTTTTATTGTAATACCTAGCATGAGAAAAACCAACATCAAAAGAAATATCTGATATTGTTTTATCAGTATCTAATAATAATTTAATAGATTCATCTACTCGTACATTATTTACTAATTCTTTTAAATTTGTTCCAGACATTTCTTTTATTTGATGACATAAATAATAAGAACTTAAATATTCTATGCTTGCTATATCCTGCAAACTTATCTTGTTCATATAGTTATTGTATATATATCTAATAATTCTATGATATCTTTGAAATTGTGTTACATTCTCTTTTATATCTTTTTCGTCATATGAAAGATAGTGGAAGTTGTTTATTAAATGGAATAATAACTTTACTAAAATGGACTCTATCTGATCATCAAAGTTTTCGCTTTTTTGTATTACTTCGCAAGCTAAAATAGATAAATACTTTCGTAGAACATCATACTTTTCCTCTCTTTGTGCACCTTCTTCACTTGAGTTTGTATAAAAATATATATTTTTCATATCATCATAATATTTTTCGAAAAATGTAGGGTCTAAGTGAAAAATTAATACCTTATTTTCAACATCCGAGTAAATTCTATGCGCTTCATCACAATTTATAATCTCAAGTTCACGTGCGTATACTTCATAATTTCCTGATTCTATAAGTACATTAACAGTGCCCTCTAGTACAAAGATTATTTCTATAGAATTATGCCAGTGTATCGGGTAGTCATTTATATTCTTAAGGGAGATACTTATAGGTAAATCATTCATATAACTTATATATTCTTTTCTCATTTTAGTAACCCCTTTATTTTGATTATGTGTATATATATTATACATCTTAAATTGAGACATGATAGACCACGTAAATTAAATAGTAAATTTAATTTTATATTTTAGGTAATAAAGAAATATTATGTTTAATTTTATATTTTGTCAATAAATATTTTCTACATAATAAATTACATAAAAATTTCATATTTGGGAATAATATAATGATGAGTTTAGAATATATTAATTGATAAAAGTATATTATGTAAGGATGGTTTTTGTGGAAAATAATTATGCTAAAGTTTATAATATAAATAATTTCATTTTCTTTATTCTAAAAATTATTATTTTGTGTGAATTTTATAGTTTAGACACTTCTTAGAATGAAAGTCACCGGTTTATATAAGTGGTAACAAGGAGAAATGAAATGGAAAAAAATATTTATGTTGTTATTTCAAGAACACCAACAGCTACAGGGAAGATAGTTAGAAGATTTTTAAAAGAGAAATATAATCATGCCTCCATTAGCTTAGATGAAAATTTAAGTCAAATGTATTCATTTTGTAGGTTGTCAGTAAGTAATCCTCTTGTGGGGGGGATAGTGCGTGAGAGCGCATTTACTCTTACTATAGGACTAAAAGAAAATGTACCTATTAACATATACAGGATACCCGTTACAACGCAAGAATATGAATTGATAAGTAAATATATTTACGAAGTTTATAACGATGCAGAGGTTTATTACTACAATTTTCTTCAAGCTATTGGGCTTATTAATAATAAAAGGTATGTTGTTTACAAGACATATATATGTACTGAATTTGTTATGGAAACTTTAAAGAATGCAGGCATAAGGCTTACAACATTAGAAACATATCAGATAACACCAACAGATATTTGTAGGATTATGGAAAAGTTTATTTGCTACTCAGGAAATCTTGATGATTACCCATTTAGGGTGCAGAAAAAAACGAAGGAGGATGAGCTCTTCTTTTGTAAAACAGGTTTTTTTTATGAAGGGTTTCATACTATTAAACATTTTTGGATGGTTGTTTCTAGAGATAGGAATAGCAAAAAAACTAGTAAAAGAGTTAGTAAAAGTAAGAAAAGTAGAATTTAAATTAAAGGAAATACTAGGGGGAAAATAATGAATAGTTATAATCAAACTATTTGTATGAAATTAAAATTAGATGAGGAAGATAATAAGGCTATTAGGAGTCTTTGCGCTATTTGTTACAAAAAACAAAAGACTTACTTAAAATTGGAACTTGATTTAAAAAGAAGCCAAAGAAAAAAAATTACAAAGGATGAAGCTTTTTTAGAATTTCTTTATTATGAGAATAAGATTTTAGTAGGATATTTAGGAGTATGTAATTTCGGAGGAAATTCAGTTGAAATAAGTGGAATGGTGCATCCTGACTTTAGGCGACGTGGAATATTTAGAAAACTATATTTAATGGCGAAGGAAGAATGGCAAAAAATATCTCAAGCAGAGATTCTAGTGCTATGTGATCATACATCTATTTCGGGATTGACATTTATCAATTCTATTGGAGGTGAATATGTTTCATCAGAGTATAAAATGGGTTTAAATAGAAAAAATTTAGAGGCTAATATTAATAATAAACAAGAGAATTCTAGTCTTGTTAAACTTAGATTAGCAACTATTGAGGATGCAGCTGAAATTGATAGTCAAACCTCTATTTATTTTGGAAAGCCGCAAAATGAAATAGATGATACAGCAGTTAATATGGATAAGGTAGTTAATGAGGGTAAAGAAGCTTTAGAAAATTCTTTTATTCAGCAAGGTAATAATTTTATTAGTTATATGGCACTTCTTAAAGAGGAAATTATTGGTAAAGTTCACATTAGCATAATTAATAAGGAAGGGTTTATTTATGGATTTGGAATGCTTCCAGCTTTTAGAGGCAAAGGTTATGGAAGAGAAGTTTTATTAGCTACATTAGATATATTAAGAGAAAAAGATGTTGATAATGTTTTTCTTGAAGTTGCACGTCAAAATAAAAATGCACTTGGACTTTACGAATCTTGTGGATTTGAAGAGGTTTCTGTAATGGATTATTATGTAATAACTTAAAGCAACGGGTGATAATAATAATTAAATAAAACCTAACCTTTATTTAACCTGTTCTTAACCTTTCATGCATATAATGAAAGCATAGAGAGGAGAGTGAAGGATTATGAAAAATTTAAATATATGTATTGATATTGATGGAACAATAACTGATGATTATTTAAATAAACTGTTATTACAAAGCTTTGCAGTGTAATAACAGTTTGTTTTATTTTTTTTGTACCAAATATTTTTCTTTGAATTCTAAATATCCTTTTTTTCTTAGTTTACAAGAGGGACAGTCTCCACAACCGTTACCTTTTATACCATTATAACAAGTTAATGTTTGCTCTTTGACCACATCAAGCACACCTAAATCATAAGCCATTTTCCAAGTTTCTGCTTTGTTAATCCACATCAAGGGGGTTTCAATTACAAAATCATAACCCATAGCTAAATTTAAGGTTACATTTAAGGACTTAATAAACACATCTCGGCAATCGGGATATCCACTAAAATCACTTTGAGATACACCGGTTATTATATTATTTATACCTCTTTGCTTTGCAAATACGGCTACAAAAGTTAAAAACAATAAGTTACGTCCATCTACAAAAGAATTGGGAACACCATTAGTAGGAGCTGATTCATCAACTTTCATATCTTTTCTTGTTAAGGAATTTGGAGCTAACTGATTAAGTAAATGTAAATCTAAAACATGAAATTCAACATCATGCTCTTTGCATATAGTTTTTGCACATTCAAGTTCTAATATATGTTTCTGACCATAATCAAAAGATACAGCTATAACTTCCTTATATTTTTTTAATGCCCAAAATAAACAAGTAGTGCTATCTTGGCCACCACTGAATACTACTACTGCTTTTTCTTTATTCATAATTTACAGACTCCTTTAATTTGTTTTAGATATCATTTATTTAGTGTAAAGCATCATTAATTTATTATTTAAAATTACGTCAGTATTAAATCTTCCTCTATAGGTAGTTGTCATTGTTTTAGTGCCTGGTTTTTTTATTCCACGAGTAGTCATGCAGGCATGTTCACCTTCTATAATAACAGCTATGTCTTTCGATGCTGTTACTATTTCCATAATCTCTGCAATATCTGTTCCTATTCTTTCTTGGAGTTGAAGTCTTCGGCCCACCATATCAGCTATTCTTGCTATTTTACTTAGACCAATAATCTTTTTATTAGGAA
>NZ_CALEVF010000326.1 GCF_937920395.1 uncultured Clostridium sp.
GGTATATGGCAAGGCGCTGGGTGGGGAACTATTTTATATTTAGCTGCAATAATTGGAATAAACCCTGAACTATTTGAGGCTGCACAAATTGATGGTGCTAACAGATTAAAGAGGATTTGGTATATAATTTTACCTGGAATGAAATCAACAATAGTTATTTTACTTATATTAAACTTAGGTCAAATAACATCAATAGGATTCGACAGACCTTATGTATTAGGAAATGCATTCGTTCATCAGTATTCTGATGTTATTAGTACTTTCGTATATAACATAGGACTAGTCAACGGAAGATTTAATGTAGCTACTGCTGTTGGATTATTTCAATCATTGGTTGGAGTCGTATTCCTCGTTGGTGCACAGTTTATTGCAGATAAGCTAGGTGAGCAGGGTATATGGTAAAGGAGGATAAAAATGAAAAAAACTGCAGATGACAAAGCTTTTGATACAATATCAATGACAATAATAGTAATATCAGTACTTTTAGCCTTGCTACCTTTTTTATATATTGTAGCTATATCATTTAGTTCAAGTGCTTCAATTTTAGCAGGAAAGGTGAGCTTCTATCCAAAACAGTTTACTATAGAAGCTTATAGATCAGTTATTCATAGCGGTAGTGTTTTGTATTCAATAGGTTATACAGTAGTTATTACAGCTATTCATACATTGTTAGCTATGATTTTAACTATATGTGCCGCATACCCTTTAACTAAAAAGAGATTAAGAGGAAGAGGATTTTTTCTGATTTTGATCATTGTGACCATGTATTTTAGTGGGGGTATAATTCCAGATTATTTACTTATGAAATCCCTTCATTTGACTAATACAATGTGGGTACTTATAATTCCTGGTTGCATAAGTGCATTTAATCTAATAATACTTAAATCATTTTTTACATCATTACCAGATAGCTTAGAAGAAGCTGCTCGTTTGGATGGATGTTCAGATATAAAAGTTTTGATGAAGATAATAATTCCATTGTCAGGTCCGGTAATTGCTACTTTAAGTTTATTTTATGCAGTAGGAAGATGGAATGGATTTCAAGATGCTCTTATTTATATAACTAATCCAAAACTATATCCTATTCAATTAAAATTATATCAAATTATAAGTAATGCATCGAGTGTTGAAATTCTAAGAAATGAAGGGGCTCAAGCAGCAGGTCAGGTAATACCTGCAAGCATACAGTCTGCAAGCATAGTTATAGCTACAATACCTATTTTAATCTTATACCCATGGTTACAAAAATATTTTGTTGCCGGTACTACTATAGGTGGCGTAAAGGAATAAAGATTTAATAAAAATAATTGATTGCACGGAATTCTCTCTCTTTTGTAAATGTAGTTGTAATGAGTATAAATTTTAAAGAGCGTGGGAGAAAACCTGTATATATATATAACATTTAAGGGGGATATAAAAATGAAGAGTAAAAGAATTAGAAGTATTTGTGTTGGTTTATCAACAATCGTTTTATTCACATCATTAGTGGGATGCTCTGGGAAAAAGGCGGAAACTTCAAATAATGCAAAGAGAACACAATTGAAAGTAGAAATATTTGATAGGGGTGGCTCTAAACCTGGTCAACAGCCAATAGACAATAATGACACTACTAGATATATTCAAAAGAACTTTGGAGATAAGAACAATATTGACATGAAATTTGTTACAGTACCAAGAGATAAAGAAGTTGACCAACTTAATATACTTATGGCTTCTGGAGATGCACCAGATATAATTTACACCTATGATACAGATGTATTTTATAAATATGCTAAACAAGGTGGTTTAACTGATTTAAGTGAATTACTTCCAAAGTATGGTCCCAATCTAGTTAAATACTTAGGTAAAGATGTGGTTAACTATGGAAAAGTCGGTGGCAAACAGTTTTCTATTCCTTCAAAAAGAATATTAGTAGGTAATCAGTCATCTGTAATAAGAAAAGATTGGCTTGATAAAGTTGGTTTGCCAGTGCCTAAAACTACGCAAGAGTTTTATACTGCACTAAAAACTTTTAAAGAAAAGGATCCTGGAAAAGTAGGAGATAAGATTGTACCTTACGTTATTGACCAGTTTGGATATCAGATGCTTGCCGATACTTTTATTACCAAAATGACCAAAGAAGAAAGCTATGTTTATGATACTGGAGCTAACAGACCAAACCCATTAAGACCAGGAGCAATTGAAGGATATAGGT
>NZ_CALEVF010000327.1 GCF_937920395.1 uncultured Clostridium sp.
GCTAGTATTTCTTTTACATCTTTTCTTCTCTTATCCGGTAGCCTACTTGAAAAGGCAGGAAACATATCATAACTTTCATAAACTTCATTTATATTTGCAAATGCTATTAATGGTTTAAACCCATTCTTAATTGCATTATCTAGCTCTTTAATTCTATATTTGAATTCATACTTACCATTTTTTGACAAATCTCCAATTATATATCTATTTTTTGTCTTATAATCTTTCCAAATTAAATAAAGATATTCTCTACTATTAATTCCACTCATTCTTCTGCCTCCTCTTCTCCATAATATACATCTATGATTTTTTTTCTTATCCGTACTAAAAAAATATATAATAATTCCTTAATCATTGGGTTAATTATTGTATCATCATATCTCTGCAGCTAGATATGTTCTGCATAGAAATCCATATGCTAGGTTATATATTTCCTCGTTAACGTCTCTTAGTATTGCTTCATAGTCTTCTTTATAATCAATTTTACTAGGTAGTACCTCTATAATTATCTTCATATGAATATTCCCATTTACCTTTACATAAAGATCTGAGTAACCTATATCTCCTCTGAAATTAATTATTCCACTTATGATATTTCCACCTCTACCTGTGGGTGTTACTTTGTTTCTAATATTAGTATTTTCATGATAAAACTCTATATCAGTTTTATTTTTTCTTTCAATTACTATTTCATAATTAGTGTATTCTTTGAAATAAAGACACCGACTAGTCTCTTCTACCTGTTCTTTCCCTTCTACCATAATAGTGAGTGACTTTGACTCGCCATAACCAACACCACCACTATTTCCTTTAATAGAAAAATATACTTCTTCTGTTTCTATAAATAACAGCTCAGAATTGTATCTTAAGTCCACCTTATTGAATTCTATAGTATTAGCCCTATCTAATACCTTTTTACTAAAAGAAAAGGTGGTTTCATCCATATTTACAGTACCAATTATATATAAGTTTTGTGGAATATAAACATCACCGTATTTATCATAGGCTCTTTCATCTTTTCCAAATTGAGCTCTACTTAATAATCTCTGAGTGATAATTTCATCATCTTTTATATTTCTTGTTTCCATTGATGATAGAATATCACTGAAATAATACTCCACTCTCACTAAATTCATTTCATCAAGACATAAAAAATAAGGCTTATCTATGTTTTTCATGGCCTCATAAGCAGCATCAATAATAATGCCTGGAACAAATTTATTTTCAATGTTTCTGTAACCTAATAGATCTGTTGCATCTGACCAATCCGGTCTCACAGAAACTAGTTGAATCATAACCTGCGGTGCTGCAAAAATATTGAAATCCCTTTTATATTGTTCTATGTTTTTATTCTTTAATAAAATCTTAGTTTCATACTCATTTTAGCAATTGTTTCCAAGGGTCAGGTACCCTACATAGTTTAGATGTGAAGCAGACAATCTATGTTGCTGATTTTCATTGGCTGGGACACTGCCACTTATAGAAGATGGCAGACTTAAAACTTCCAAAATGTTGTTAAAATAACTGAATAACCTTAGATCCACAACATTTTTTATATTTTTTACCACTTCCACAGGTGCAAAGATCATTTCTTCCTATCTTAGGAGTGGAAGTATTATTATGTTCTGAATTTAATTCATTCAAAGTATATCCTTTTAGTCTCCAAAGTCTAGTATTATTTATAAAATTATTTATTTCTACTAAAAATTTCTGAAGCTCATTTTCACTTATGTCTCCCAATGCGTCTATTATGTTCTCTACTACCTCTTCTCTTTCATTTTCTTGAATATCATTATACAAATTAATTATAGTCATTTCAATTTGTGTATCTTCTACTTCCCAATTATTCTTCAAATATTTTTTTAATCTCATGGCTATTTTGTTTTTAATTAAATACTCATCGCTAGCAGTTTCAAGTAACTCATCCTTTTTTATAATACAAAAATCCCTATCACGTGAAATATTATCTCTTGTATTGATAATAGTTACAATATCTTCTGGGGGAGCCATTATATTACTAGCTATATTACCTTGTAGTATATACTTATCATAATACTCTTCACCGTTTACAATCACTGCGTAAATATCAGCTTCATCTAAAGAATAATCAACATAATTATTTAGCATTTTTATAAAATCACTTATAAATAGCACACCATAGTTATAGGTCATTCCACAAAACAACTTTATTAGTTCTGTATTCTTAGATAATACTTTTCTATATTCTTCATTATCTATAGATTTTATAACATTTACTATTTCATCTGGCATAATCAAATATATACCGTCTTCTTTCATAGCTGCAAATACAAATCCACATTCTAAAAAATATTCTGGAGTTAATGTGAACTTATCATCTTCAAAAGACATATACCCCTGGTTTTCAGCTACACTTTTTAAAAATTCATACCTTTCACTATCCATTAAGTATAGTGCCTTTGTTATTTTCTCTTCATATACCTCTAAAAGTATTTCTATTAATTGTCCTTTATTAAACTTAGATACCTTCCCAATATTTAGAATAGATGTTATTTTTAATAATTCAGCTTTTGTATTACATTCTAATAATTCTCTTAAATCATGTGTAAACTTTCCTCTTTTTAATCTATTTAATAATTTTTTTGCCTTATTTCCAACTTCTGAATTTATATCATCCATTGTGCCATCTAAAAAGGATGCAAAATCCTCTTTTAAATTATCTACATCGAATTCACCATCCGCTATAAATGGAACTATATTCTTTGTTATCTTTGTTTTAGTTTTCTTAAACTTAAATTTATTTCCTGGCAAGTACTGCTTTTCAGTATCTCTATCCCCTTCATATCCACAAACTCCATCTCTAGGAGAATTTGTATATTCAAATTCGCCCACCATATCAGCGTCTTCATCTATACACTCTTCACAAAAATACTTTTCTTCTTCATAATCAAAGTACTTTGCCTTTTGATTACAAATTGCACAAATATTTTGAATTTCGTCATTTCTAGCGAGTATTTCTATTTTACTATGATTTTCCCCTGCCACATACTCATCTATAACCTCAAGTTTTAATGAAGTAGTAGAACCAAAATCATAATCATATTTAAATTTATCACCAACAGAAATTACCTGTCCTAATTCAAAATCCATTGTTTCAGCTTGAGTAAAAGATTCAAATTCCTCGTCTGCTGAGGAGTCATAGTTTACATCATCAATAATGAAACAACTCAAGTGTCCACAACATTCTAACCAAATATTTCTCAAAAAACTATCTAGATTCTTTAAAGTTAAATCTATGTCTATAGCTATATACAAACTATATTCTTTTGATCCATACTGTGGAACTATAGATAAAATATATTGACTCTTAGTTTTTTTAGAACTCGCGATAGATTCTTTTATTTTTTCTTTCCTAATGCTACAGCCTTTAACATGTTTTTTAACAGTTCTTTCTGATAATTTCTCGTTGCAATAATAACATTTACCTTTCAAATCATATCTTCTCCATTTCTTTTTTTGATTTAATAGTATCATTATGTCTATTATAGAATTATACACTAAAAACTTTATATTATAAATAAATTGAATTTATATTGGAAGTCCAAAGCAAATAATAGTTCCATTTAATGAAGATTCAACGCAATTTATAAAACCCCCGTGAGCCTCAACAATATATTTAGAAATGGAGAGACCAAGACCGGACCCGGGAATGTTTTGATTTCTGCATTTCTCGGCTCTGTAGAATTTATTAAATATATATGGAATGTCAGCTGTTGAAATTCCTATTCCTGTATCTTTTATGTATACTTTAAGATAATTACCAGTCTTTTTAAAATATATTGAGATTATTCCCTCTTCTCTTGAATACTTAATGCTATTTGAAACTAAATTGTACATAACCTGGGAAAGTCTTTTCTTATCACCATTTAACAAAAGGTCAGGTATTTCATCTGGGAATATAAAATGAATTTTTTTGCTAATTATCTCTATAGATAAATCATCTCTCATGGCCTCAAAATCATGACAAAAAAGGCCCATCTCTGTATCATAGTCATAATGGATCTCATATGAAAAATCGCCCTTTAAAATTTTACGGGCACTTTCATGAACTGATGCTAATGGTAATAAAACATCTTTTTTCAAAAAAATATAGATAAAAAAATCAGTATACTTATTATAACTAAAGAGATGATAATAGGTAGTATATCTATAAAGGTAGCTACCTTAGATGAAACATCTAAAAAGTCCTCCTTAGGGATTAAATTTTTAAAGAATTTGTTAATAATCTACCCTTATTAACTGTAGGATAAAAATCGTTTTTATTATATACAAGATTTGTTGAATAAATGATTACAAAAACTACTAATATAATTACAGACAAAAGAAAAGCTCTTATTTTTAAAGCTATGCTTTGGTTATTCATCCAAAGTTTCCTCCCATTTGTAACCAACTCCCCAAACAGTTTTAATGTAATTTATATTATGTTGAGAAAATTTCTCGCGAATTCGATTTACATAAACTCAGTAGGCTTAGTATTTTTTATAGCGTTGCAACTTATAAATGTGATTAAGAATATTAATACAAACATAGCGCTTATTAATAGTAACATTGTTACTGGTAATACTATTAACACATCCAATTTATTAATTACTGATGCGATAATAGGTCTTGCTATAGTTACATTTAATATGATAGAAATAATTGTGCTAAACACTGTTAATATTAATATCCTATATAGGTATCGATTTCTTATTTCTTTAGATGTAAATCCTAATGCCTTCATTATTCCAAAATTCCTCTTATTATCTCTAATATTCATTATTATAATGTTTAATATAGTTATAGAACAAAAAGCTATAAATACAACAATTAATAAATTGAAAAACCAAGAGCTTTGTATATTCCAATAGATTTATACTCTTCCAAAATATTATTCCATAAAATAAATCGCATAAGAAACACTGAACCAACAAACACTAAAATTGAAGCTAATGTTGCAACACCACCTATCATAGAAGGAGCCATCGTGGCGCTTAATATTATCATTTCATTATCCATAATAAATCCACCTACTTTTACAGCAGCTATCAAATCCTTTTCTACATTAGAAACACTCGCCCCACTTTTAATATCTATAAATATTAATGATGTTTTCCTAAAAGATGAAAAACCCTCTGCACTATTCTTGTTGGTATATAAATTAATTAAACCCATCGTAGAAGAAGGCTGAATAGAGTCATTAATTAATGAAGAAACCTTTAAAGTGACATCCTTAGCTTTTGTTTTAAAGGTTAGGGTATCTCCAAGGTGAATATTGTAACTATCTGCTTGAAGGCTCGTAATCCACACTTCGCCTGCTTTAGGATAATTTTCATTATTTGATGAATCACTTTTATTTAAACCGTATGGAAGATTTTTGCTGTCTTCTATAGGAACTACATCGTACATTGAAATTTTTAAATTTGTACCATTATGATAAAGGTCGTTACCAGAAGTGAACGCCTCAATAGTTTTAATATTCTTAACCTGTGCATTACTATTGCCCCACTTGACTACGTTATTTGTAGAACTTTCATTAGCGTTATAACAAACTATATCGTAAAACTTATCATTAGAATAAAATTTATTAACATACCCTTTAATTGAGGTTAACATGGATAAGCTACTTGTAAATATTAAAGACGATAAAAATAATAACGATCCAATTAAAAAGCACTGAAGTTTTTTCTTTTTCAACTTTTTAAGCCACATTTAAACACATCCTTTATTTAATTATATAATACCTAATATAAATTAAAGAAATATATTTAAATTATTAATGAAATCTTACAATTCAAGAACAGTTCACTTTTCTAACTTTAGATATTCAATTAGTAAGAAGACCTCATTTCTAATTTTCTCCATAAGTTGGAGGATAACAATTAAGAATTGTTATTTACCCCAGAGAATAGCTCCTCTATTCACGGGCATACTATCTATAAATTTAGAAAGAAGGAATTTAATATGATACCACCCGCAATATATATATTAATAATTTCATTAATAGGATTAATACTACTTTACATATTTAACAATAAATTAAAAACAAGTACAGTAACTATGAGTGAATATACAATAGGCATTAGACCAGCTAGTTAAAGTCAACTATTTATTTTAAAATTGTTTAGAGTTATTTAGATTAATTTCGGGCACAACAAAAAGATCGTTTAAAAAGACGAACGATGGTAAAAAAAGGGAGGTAATAAAATAAATTAGGCAGCTATAATAGTTTTGTTTTCTAAAAACATTTTCTGGTGTATTTTGGGATCTCTAACTTGATACTCTTGTTGATTTCTTAAAACAGCAAACAGGTATTTAATAAGCTTATGCATAATTGCAACCAAAGCAACTTTTGCCTTTTTGC
>NZ_CALEVF010000328.1 GCF_937920395.1 uncultured Clostridium sp.
TATAAATGAAAAAATTAATTAATAATCCAGATTCTGTTGTTGAAGAGATGTTAGAAGGAATGGTAATGGCACATCCAAGTTATGTTAGAAAACTTGAAAATTCAGATGTAATTGTTAGAAAAGCTTCACCGATACACGGAAAAGTTGCATTAGTTAGTGGAGGGGGAAGTGGTCATGAGCCGGCACATGCAGGTTATGTAGGAAAAGGAATGCTAAATGCAGCAGTTTTAGGACCAGTATTTACGTCACCTGCACCAGATCCAATATATGAAGCTATAAAAGCAGTTAATGGAGGACCCGGAGTTCTTTTAGTTGTTAAAAACTATACTGGAGACGTAATGAATTTTGAGATGGCAAGTGAAATGGCGCAAATGGATGGTATAAATGTTGCAAGTGTTGTTGTTAATGACGATGTAGCAGTTGAGAACAGTCTTTTTACAGCAGGAAGACGTGGAGTTGCTGGAACCGTATTTGTACATAAAATAGCTGGTGCAAAAGCGGAAACTGGAGCAAGTTTAGAAGAAGTTAAAATTGTAGCACAGAAAGTAGCTTACAATGTGCGAAGCATGGGAATTGCATTAACACCTTGCACGGTCCCTGCACTTGGAAAACCTAATTTTACACTAGGTGAGGACGAAATCGAAATCGGTATTGGTATTCATGGAGAACCAGGTACTCATAGACAAACTATTAAACCTGTTGATGAACTAGTAGATCATATGGTAGGGAAAATATTAACGGACATGCCACTTGCAAAAGGAACTGAAGTAGCAGTTATGGTCAATGGACTCGCATCTACGCCACTAATGGAGTTATACATTGTGAATAGAAAAGTTCATAAGATATTAGAAGAAAAAGGAATAAAAATTTATAAAACGTTTGTTGGAGAATTTATGACTTCTCTTGAAATGACAGGATGTTCTGTTACATTATTAAAACTAGATGATGAATTAAAAGCTCTCTTAGATGCACCTGCAGATACACCAGCATTAAAAGTATTATAAAAACTTAGCATTGCAAAATGAAAACGATTAGCCATAAAAAGGGATGTGAAATAATGGGGATTACAGGATTACAGGTAATATCAATCTTGAATAGAATATCAAAAGTACTTGAAGAAAATAAGCTTTATTTAAGTGAACTTGATGCAGCGATAGGTGATGGAGACCATGGGATAAATATGAATAAAGGTTTTAGTGCAGTTGTTGCAAAATTGAAGGATGATGATGGACTTGATATTGGAGTTATTCTCAAGAAAACAGGAATGGCACTAGTTTCAAATGTAGGAGGGGCAGCAGGCCCATTATATGGCACAGCCTTTATGAAAGCAGCTACTATAATTAATGGCAAATCAAATATTGATATTAATGATTATATTAAGATACTTGAAGCAGCACTTGCTGGAGTTATGATGCGTGGAAAAGCCCAAAGAGGAGAAAAAACAATGATTGATGCCATAGCACCAGCAATTGATGTTATGAAAAAAGCAGAAGATGCAGGTAAAACACCACTTGATATTCTAAAAGCTTCAAAAGATGCAGCGCTTCAAGGCGTGGAATATACAAAAACTATAATTGCTACTAAAGGAAGAGCTAGTTATCTTGGCGAAAGAAGTATTGGTCATCAAGATGCAGGTGCAACTTCGAGTTTTTTAATATTGAATACTATTTATGAAGAAGTAAAACTTATAAATGAAAGTAAGGTGTAAGCTATGGTAGGGATTGTAATAGTTTCGCATAGTAATAAGGTGGCAGAAGGGGTAAAAGAACTAGCACTGCAAATGGCAAAAGAGGTACCTATTGCTGCAGCTGGTGGTACAAGCGATAATGAACTTGGAACGGATTTAGAAAAAATTATTTCAGCTATAAAACAAGTTTATACGCGAGATGGTGTTGCTGTACTATTTGATCTTGGTAGTGCATGTATGAATGCTCAGATGGCAATTGAATCTTTATCAGATGAAATGCAGAAAAATGTGAAGGTTTTAGATGTTGCACTAGTTGAAGGAGCTATTACTATAGCCGTAGATAGCAGTATTGGTAAAAGTTTAATTGAGATTGAAGTAGCAACTAAGAAGTTGTGTCTTCATAAAATGGCATAAAGAATATATAATAAACCATTAGATTTTAATAGAAAATCATGTTGACAAAGAGTGAATTATATAGTAATATAATACAAAAGCATAGATAAAAAATTACCTTTAATTTGATCCGAGAGATCGAGAAGGAAGTAGATGTTTAAAGTTGTTATTACTACGCCTTCTCATAATAGAGATGGCGTTTTTTGTTTATAAAAAATCATAAATGAACAAAATATTAAAAGTATTACAGTACCTTTAAATTTAGTCCGAGAGACTGAGAAGGAGAGGATATAATATGTTAAAAGGAAGAAATTTGATTGACCCAATGGATTTATCACTACTAGAACTTGAGGAAATATTTGATTATGCAGACGAGATAATTAAAAATCCGAAGAATTATGCTCATATATGTGATGGTAAGATTTTAGCAACATTGTTTTATGAACCTAGCACACGTACAAGATTAAGTTTTGAAGCAGCAATGTTAAGACTTGGCGGCGAGGTTCTAGGATTCTCAGAGGCAAAATCTAGTTCTGCTTCAAAGGGAGAAAGTGTAGCTGATACGATAAGAACTGTAGAGTGTTATGCTGATATCGCAGCAATAAGGCATCCTAAAGAAGGGGCAGCTAAAGTTGCAGCTATGAATTCTCAAATGCCAGTAATAAATGCAGGAGATGGCGGTCATCAACATCCAACGCAAACACTAACAGATCTTTTAACCATAAGAAATATTAAAGGGACATTATCAAACTTAACCATAGGGATTTGTGGTGATTTAAAGTTTGGTAGAACAGTTCATTCATTAATAAAAGCTATGTCTAGATACGAAAATATTAAGTTTGTACTTATAGCTCCAAATGAGTTAAAAATACCTAAATATATTAAAGAAGAAGTACTTGAGAAAAATAATATAGAGTTTGAAGAGGTTGAAAAATTAGAAGAGGTTATTGGAGAACTTGATATTTTGTATATGACTAGAGTTCAAAAGGAAAGATTCTTTAATGAAGAAGACTATATAAGACTTAAAGATATTTATATATTAAACAAAGAAAAAATGCTAAAAGCGAAGAAAGATATGATAATACTTCACCCACTTCCAAGAGTTAATGAAATAGCTGTGGAATTAGATCTTGATCCAAGGGCATGTTACTTTAGACAAGCAAAGTATGGTATGTATGTAAGAATGGCACTTATTGCTAAACTTTTGGGGGATGATAAATAATGGTAAGCATAAATAGTATAAAAAGAGGAATAGTAATAGATCATATTAAAGCAGGTGTAGGACTTAAAATATTTAACTATTTAGGTTTGGATAAAGCTGAATTTACTGTGGCACTTATAATGAATGCACCTAGTGGTAAACTAGGAAGAAAAGATATAATTAAAATAGAAAATGAAATTGATATAGATTATACTGTTTTAGGGTTTATAGATCCTAACATAACAATAGATATAATAAATGGAGAAAAAATTCAAAGTAAAATTAAATTAAAATTACCTGATAATGTTGAAAACGTAATAAAATGTATTAATCCAAGATGTATTACATCTACCGAGCAAGAAATTAAACATAGTTTCTATTTATCGAATAGAGAAAAAGGCGAGTATAGATGTATGTATTGTGATGAGATTAACACCCCTAATAACATATCATAATAAACACTTAATTTGAATTAAAAGGTATGAACAGTTTAAATAAAAGTTAGATCATACAGTAGAATTTTAATAAAGCGTGAAAGGATGATAAAATAATGGAAGTTTTGATAAAAAATGCAAGGGTAGTTGATTCATCACAAGATTCAATTTTTGATGTTTATATAAATAAAGGTATAATATATGAAATAGGAAAAAATCTACAAAAAGACTGTGAGGTATTAGATGGAGAGGGATATGTTTTAGCACCCTCTTTTATAGACCTTCACAGTCATTTTAGAGAGCCGGGATATACATATAAAGAAGACTTGTTATCTGGAAGTAGGGCAGCTGTTCGTGGTGGTTATACTGCAATAAATTTAATGGCAAATACAAAACCCGTATGTAGTTCAATGGATGTAATAGATAAGGTCCTTGAAAAATCAAAGAAAATAAATCTTGTTGATATACATCAATGTGCTTCAATTACGGAGGATTTACTTGGAAAATCTATAGATCATTTATATCAGTTAACACCTGCGGTTAGATTTATATCGGATGATGGGAAGGGTGTTTCTAACAGCCGCATAATGCTTGAGGCCATGATTTTAGCTAAAGAGAAGAACTTAACAATAATATCTCATGCTGAAAATGAGGAGCTGGTGGATATTGATACAAGGCTTGCAGAGAACATGATGACATGGAGAGATATCTCTCTTTCAAAATTTACAGATTGCAAACTGCACCTAGCTCATGTTAGTACAAAAGAAGCTATGAAAGATATAATAGATGCTAAAAAACAGGGGGTGCGAGTTACTTGCGAGGTTACGCCACATCATATAGCACTTACCGAGGAAACAAAGTATAGAGTAAATCCACCTATGAGAAAAGTGGAGGATGTGAACTTTATAATTAAGGCGATGCAAGATGGTTTCGTGGATGTTATAGCAACGGATCATGCACCACATAGCGAGCAGGATAAAATAAATGGAGCTCCTGGTATATCGGGGCTAGAAACCTCCTTTCCAGTATGTTACACTAAATTGGTAGAAGAAAGTCACATTACTATAAATAAACTTTCAGAATTGATGTCAAAAAACCCGGCCAAAATTATGAAGCTAAATAAGGGCGAAATTAAAATTGGATTTGAGGGGGACTTGGTTCTCTTAGATATTAAAACTAAGTACAATATTGATTGCTCACAATTTTTATCAAAAGGACATAATTCTCCTTTTGATGGTAAGAGTGTATCAGGAAAAGTAATGTGTACTATTAAAGCAGGAAGAATAATTTACAAAGCTAAGACGGATAAAAAGGAAGAATGGATAAGTAAATAAAATAGTAAAGGTGGAATAATGATTGATTATAGATAGATTATTTGAGAGTGTAGAAAAAAAAGGTAATGTATGTGTAGGACTTGACACTGATTTAGAGTATTTACCAGTAGAGTTTAGAAATAAATTTATGCATGATGAGCACGCATTATATAGATTTAATCAAATGATAATTGATGCCACATATGATATTGCAGCATGTTATAAGGTGCAAATAGCATATTATGAAGCGCTTGGTCTAAATGGTTTAAAAGTATATAAAGACACTTTAAGTTATATAAAAAGTAAGGAATGTTTAGCGATTGCAGATATTAAAAGAGGAGACATTGCTAAAACTGCTCAAATGTATGCAAAAGCTCATTTTGAAGGAGATTTTGAAAGTGATTTCATAACTGTTAATCCATATATGGGGATGGACAGTATTGAACCATATCTTCCTTATGTAAAAAACAATGAAAAAGGAATATTTTCGCTAGTAAGAACATCCAATAAAGGTGCTAGAGATATAGAGTATATAGAAAATAAAGAAAATAAAAAAGTTTATGATATAGTTGGAGAAAAACTACTTAAAATTGGTAGTGAATTTATGGGTCAATGTGGTTATAGCTCTGTAGGTGGGGTTGTTGGATGTACACACATAGATGAAGGGCTAAAGATGAGGAAAGATCTTGAAAAAATGTTTTTCCTAATACCAGGGTATGGAGCACAAGGTGGAGCAGCAAATGATGTTGCTATCTATTTAAAAAATGGAAATGGTGGAGTTGTGAATGCTTCTAGAAGTATTTTGCTTGCTTATAAAAAAGTTGAAAATGGTGGAATTCATTTTGAACAGTGCGCAAGAGCAGAAGCTATAAAAATGAGAGATGCAATACGAAAAGCAGCTAATAAATAATATACAATTTTTATTAAGCACTGGAGGGGTTTATTTGAAATACTCAGTCGAGAAGACATATGAGAATGTTTTAGTAAGTGAGGGTGTGTATAAGCTTTCTATAAAAGGTAAATTCGACATAAAACCAGGACAATTTTTTATGTTAAAGACGGGGGAGCTTGAGCCACTATTACCAAGACCTATAAGTGTATATGATGTAGATGATGAGAAAATGAGTTTTTTATATCAAATAGTAGGGCAAGGAACAAAACATCTTAGTAAACTTCGTGAGAATGACGAACTTCAGATAATGGGACCACTCGGAAATGGATTTGATGTAGAAAAAATTAAAGGGAAAATTGCTATTGTATCTGGAGGGATTGGTATAGCTCCACTTGTTTATTTGATTAAAAAGCTTACTGGTTGTGAAATAGATTTGTACTCAGGGTTTAAAACTGTGGATTATTCTGTGGA
>NZ_CALEVF010000329.1 GCF_937920395.1 uncultured Clostridium sp.
TACACTTGATCCACACTCTTTCCCTACACGACGCTCTTCCGATCTTAGGCGAGGCAGGAAAAAGCCTGAAGAGGAACTAACACTTGAAGACAGAGCAAAACTTTCATTGAAGAAATTGGAAGTAGAAAATGAAAGATTAAGGGCGGAAAATGCATTTTTAAAAAAATTGGAGGAACTCGAAAGGAGGCGTACTTAAGGCGTACAAGGCAATTGGACAAGTATATTATAATTTCACAACTTCATGAAAAAGAAAATTTTTCTATCTCTTTGTTATGTAAATTAGCGATGATTCCACGGTCTTCATACTATAAGTGGTTAACGCATGAAGAATCTGTACTAGAGTCTGAAAATAAGGTATTGATGAAAGAAATTATAATTATTTATAATAAAGTAAATGGAATTTACGGTTATAGAAGAATAACCATGAACTTGAATAGTAAGCTAAAGAAAAATTATAACTATAAACGTATTTATAGACTTATGAGGCTCTCAGGGTTACAAGCTGTTATTCGTAGAAAAAAGAAACGTTACGTCAAATCTAGTCCACAGCAAGTTACAGAAAATATTTTGAATCGAAAATTCACCGCTGATAAATTAAATCAAAAGTGGCTTACAGATGTTACTGAATTCAAGTACGGTAATTCTAGTAAAGCGTATCTAAGTGCCATATTGGATCTATACGACAACTCTATTGTAGGGTATGTATTTGGGCATTCTAACAATAACCGCCTTGTGTTTAAAAATTTAGATATAGTCCTAAATGCTTCTCCTGGCGCAAGCCCAATGATTCATAGTGACTATACCGAAGAAAAAACTATGCCGAAGATTCATTGAATATCCTGTAGTTATACTAATAAGCGCTTATTCTTCGGCATATTTTTTTGGATTAATCAAGTGAGAAGAGTACTTTCTTGATTTCATCTTTTTTCCACAGTTTATCTTCGTTTTTAAGATTTGGTGTTGCTTTTTTCATTGCATCGCTCATCATTTCAAGTGTTGCAAATGCATAGAAGCCAGATGTTGTTGACATACTCTCATGACCAAGCAATTGCATAATGAACGGAAGTGGAACTCCGTTTTTATATAAATCCATTGCTTTTGTTTTTCTGATGAGATGACAATGAACATTTCCAGGTACATCACCGCAAGTTTTTCTTGCAGTATTTGCGGCAGTTTTAAGCACTAAGCTGATGCTGTCTGTTGAAAGGCTATGAGGTTTACTGTCCAATAAACTGTATAATAATGGATTTTCATTAGTTTCTTGATGAAATTCTCTTAGATATATCGCCAAATGCTTTACTGTTTTTCCCATCAGTGGTACATTTCTAATTTTACGTCCTTTTCCAATAAGTGTTACATATGGATTTGCTGTTTCAAGATGCAACGAAGAAAGATTTAGATCAGCCAATTCCTGAACTCTGGCACCTGTGTCGTAAAGCAGTATTAACATCATACGATTCCTTCTATATTTTGCCGTTTTCGTATCATAGGCAGAAAGTATGGCTGAAGTAGCAGTTGGTTGAAGATATTGGATAGGACGATTTTCTTCTTTCTGCTTCTTTATGGAGCATACCTCTGTATATATTCCTCTAAGTTCAAAATCTTCCTCACTACAGTACTTCAAAAAAGACCTTATTGCTGTTAGTTTCAGATTTATGCTCTTAGGAGCATAATTATGTTCCTTTAACCATCCAACAAAGTCTTTGACATTATCCCTTGAAAATGCTTCAAATGTAACATCGTCATTTACTAATGACCGATATTCCTCAAGAAACTGCAGGTAAGATTTTAGCGATTGCTTGTATGCCTCGACGGACTTGTCTGACAGATTTCTTGTTACTGGCATGTAATCATGAAGATAGTTTCGAGCCAACTTCCAAAAATTTTTATCTTTCTTCCTGTTATATTTCATACTCTTCAACCTCAGGAATAAGTCCTTCCAATGAAGATGTAAGGGTAGTATACTGTGGGAAAAAGTCTGGAATAAGATGTATGTAATAATACGTGCTCTCCAGGAAAGAAATATTCTCTTGATGGAGAACATTTACTAATGGCAGTGTCATAACATTTCAGATAATCAATTAGTTCATCAGACAGGAAGAGCCGCCTGTCCCTATGGGCCTTTGCCTGCAGGATATCAACATATCCTTTATCAAGATGCACATCTGTACATTTAAGCTTTCGTACCTCTCCACATCGTGCTCCGCAACAATACAATAACCTGTATAGAGCAGGTAAAACATATGCTCTTCCAGAATTTTTTTTTCTAAGTACATAAGAGTCACATTCCTTGAAGAAGATTTGAATCTCATTATCACTCATCAGATATACTTCAGCATGATAACGCTGAATGGTAAACCTACCATCGAGGACATATGCATCTTTTAAACCAATACTTTGGAGATAACGTCCGAATTCCCTTATGGGAGATATCCAGCTCCGGTCTCCTGTAGTGGATTTGTTGGCATGCTGCATGGCCAAGTTTTCAGTGATATCTTTTTTAAAATCATCATAGTTTCCATGTTCGTAATTATATTTATCAAGCTGTTTTAAGTAATATAGTCCTGTCTTATACTCAATTCCAAGAGAATTCTTAAATTTAATAAAGTCTCTGATTTCAAGTGCAAGGTTACTAATTAAGTCGCTCATGGATTCACCTCCGTAGAGATGCCAGTCATTGGTAACACACACTCTTTGAGTCTATGCTCGTCAGTAGTGATGTATATATCCGTAGATTCTGAATTGGAATGACCAAGTATTGCAGCTATAGTCTCTATTGGAACAAAGTTTTTAACCATAGTAGATGCTGCGTTATGGCGCAACATATGCATTCCAAAGATACGAC
Organism: uncultured Clostridium sp.; assembly: GCF_937920395.1. GTDB lineage: Bacteria > Bacillota > Clostridia > Clostridiales > Clostridiaceae > Clostridium_AD. The sequence continues at coordinate 2,846 of NZ_CALEVF010000329.1, forward strand.
CATCCTTTTTAATTCCAGCTTTACTGAAAACTCGTCTAACTACTTCGTAGCATGATGCGTGGTTAGATAATGGTTCAAATGGTGCTAGTTGTCTTATAAATATGAAATTGTTCTTTGAATCCGGCCGTTCCTCAGTTATGTAACGAAAGATTGCATTACCAATCAAAGGAATTAACGGTAAACATACAATATTTTTCGTCTTGCTCTGACGAAATGATATAGTCTCATTAAGCCAATCAATATCTGGGAGCTTTAGCTCTATAAGATCACATGCTCTTATTCCCGATGAAAGTCCTAGAAGTACAATGGCTGAATCGCGAAGGGTGACCAATTCCTCATCAATGACACTTTTGAGATTATGCTGCTCTTCGTCAGTTAATGTAGGTATTATACGTTTAATTCTCGGAGCATGGATTCCAGCTATCGCTGATAATAGATCCGCTCTCTTCAGATATCTAAAAATTGCTCTGAGTTCACATAGGATTTCCCTTTGCCTACATTGTTTCGAATTCTGTATATATCTAATAACTATTTTAGGTGTGAGAGATTCGATATCAACCACACCAAGACTATCTAAGTATTGTAGTAAGTAATAAAACCCATATTCATAGAAATTAATTGTGTTCTCATTAGAATATTCGGACTTTAAAAATTTTCCATAATCAGAATAAATATTTCTATGACATTGATTGCTTGGAATAACCTTACCGCGTGTTAAAGTTGAAAAATCAAAGTGTCCAGTGATGAAATACGAATCAATCAAGCGTATAAATCTGCCCTGTGTATGATAACGATTTTTACTAAATACTCCAGTATTTTTGCTTATTACGTCATCAGCATATGTGTTACCAAATTCAGGCGTGTATTCGGTAACACCTTTTTCCCTGCAAAAGACTTTAAATCTTCGAATTACGCCTTGATAATTAAAAACAGTGGATTCAGTATAGCTTGCTTCCAGTAGTGCTTCTATTAATAAAGCACAAATAGTATCAATTTTCATCTTAAAGTACCTCCTTTATAAAGTACTTCAAGTATAGCGAATACTATGCCGAAAATAAATCATCAAATACATTGTCCATTTAGATTTTTATAAATCTTCGGCATAGTTTTTTCTTCGGTATAGTCACTATTATACTGAATTCAGTATAATTCGGATCGAGGTTACCAATATACCTCCAATGAATTTAAGGGAAAACTGGATGCTTCAGGAATGACACAAAGCATGTCACGAGTTGGAAAATGTATCGACAACGGTCCTATGGAAGGCTTTTGGGGTATTCTTAAGTGCGAAGAGTACTACTTACACAAATATAGTTCATATGAGGAACTCTCTAATGCAATTGATAAATATATTATTTTCTACAATACTAAAAGATTACAGAAAAAGTTAAACAGCCTTAGTCCTTTTGAATTTAGGGCGTTAGCCGTCTGAGTAATTTTTATTATTTCGACTGTCTACTTGACAGGGAGCAGTTCATAATTGTGTTACATTCACTTTGTGGCTAGTGCTATCTTAGTAATAAAAAATATAGGTGCTAGTTACTACCAACTATATTAAAACATTCCCCTATGTACTGCTTTTTTATTACCAGATATATAAATATCGATATTTATAGTCAACAAAAGGCTTATTTGGTTTCTTTTTTAATCTTTACTATTACAATATAATTTATATGGTAATTATCGTTGTATTATGAAATTAATAATCTCCTCTTCCAGTTTTTTGAACTTTAACTTTAACATTAACTTCGATTTCTGAATTACACACTATAGAATTCCAATCGACCCCAGTATGTCTACCATACTTGGCAGCTGCAACTTGCCCTAAATTCAAACAGTCAACTTTATATTCATTTTTCATTTTAATTATAAAATCATTACATTTTTTCTTTACGTCTTCAGCCATTGTTTTGTTAAATTCAGCATTCTTTTCCGGGCTCTTTTGTAAATTTTTAATAAGTGTATCACTTATTATATCCCCTTCTAAATTAATATTTATAGTAAATTTATATTTATTTCCTTCTTTAGTACAAGATACTTTTTTTTGGGAAGTAGCATAATAGTTAATATACTCTTTTGGATTCTTTTGGATTGAAAGAATCCCTTTAACATCATTTTCTCTTAATATATTCATAGTTTTAAGCTCATCAACATTAATTTTCGTAACCATTTTATCTTTTTTAAATAAGGCCATTCCAGTAACTTGGATTCCTTTATCTGTTATTTCAATATAAGGTAATACAAGATTACATCCTTCACGGTCAACTGTAAAAAATAGATCCATAACTCTATATTTATTCGAGAAAAAATTATAATTTTTGGCGTTTCTAATTAATCCTTCTATAAAATCTCCAGAACTTGGGTACCCTTTTATCTTCATGCTAAGCATATTTGATGCTGCACCTTTGCATACCATCATATATGCAGTATCATTTAAATATGGGTTCCTAAATAGAATATCCAGCGTATTACTAATTCCATAAAATGCATACTCTTGACTTAAGACGTAAATTTTTTCAAGACCCAATATACTTTTATTATCATTCCCTAATTGCCTTGTCTGCCTTGTTTCCCCTACATTCGTTGCAGTACCACTTTTTAAAGTACTTTCTAATTTTTCTTGAGGTTCAAGTAGATATACTGAAAATGGTACAATATAATTTATGTTAGTACCATTTATTTTAATATCTTGTCCTATTGCTGAAATAATATCTAGCTCTTCAACTGGTCGTCGCTGTTTTAATCCTGAAGAGAAAAAAGCAACAATTGTAACACATATTAAAATTGAAATTATATATTTTTTTTTATTCTTCTTCTTCTTCATTTTAAATATCCTCTTTCAAATAAATTATTAATGTTATTATTGTCACATAGGCTATGTTGAATAAAACATATTTAGGGACAATATAGTTTAAAAAATCGGTAGTAGTTGCAAGGTTATTATATTTCAAAGCTAAATAAACTATCACTGGATAAATAATATATATAATTTTTTTTATTTCAGTTCTTTTAAAAAAATCATTTAAAATTAAAGCTACTGCAAAATAATTATTAGATATTGTCTTGATTATAATAAGAGCCCAAATAACAAGAAATACAAATCTAAAATTATTAATTATAGGTATTTCTATAGTCTTAGCTACCATATTTACAGACCAATTCATTTTGGTAATAATATCTATTCCTATATAATAAATTGTAATAAATGTAATCCAAGTATATATTATTGCTGTTATTAAAACACTTTTTATTGATGATTTCATAATCTTTGTCTTTTCAGTTACAAATGGATAGATTAAAAATAAAATTTCGATTCCTCCGTAGGCAAAACCCGATTGTTTGCTTGCCTTTAGTATATTTACAACTCCACTACCTAATATTGGACATATATTCAAGTATGTCCCTTCAAATAAAGCTAAACACAAAATTAAAGTTAGAATAATAGTAAGTATAAACATTAATTGATTTAGTCTTCCTAAAACCTTTAAACCTTTTATTGAGGTATAAGCAGCTAAACACAGTATTACTATTAATAATCTTGGTATACTTAAAAAATCAGCTAATAAAGTTCCCTTTATTAGACTAACTTGAAAAGCTATTGATGTAGTGAGAAATACAAAGTATAATAAAAAAATAATATTTAAAATACTGCCAACAAATTTACCAAAACATTTTTTACTTAAAGATAAAATATTTTTTTTGGGATACCTTTTGCATAGGAATGAAGCAATAATAGCCATATATAATGGATATACAGCCCCAATAAATGCTGATATCCATGCATCCTGGTTTGCAATAGCGACTAACTTGTTAGGTAGTGATAATATTCCAACACCAATCATAGATCCAACAAGTAAAAAAGTAACCTCTCCTGGGGTTATATCGTTACTTTTTACTTTTTTCATCTTTATTCCTCCAGAAATTATTTCTAAAATCAGTTTGTCTTATCGGATTGTTATTGGGTGTACTTTCAGGTCTCTTATTCATCTTCCATAAAGGAGATCTAATAAACATATCTTTTAAATCGCTATATTTATCTAAAGGGAAATATGGAACTCCAAAGCTGTCTAAGGAAAGAAGATGTACAAATAAGAAATATATACCTACTATTAGGCCTACTGCTCCTAAATAATTTACTAAGAATAGTAAAGGAAACCCTAGTAATTTTATTGAGATTGACATATCATAACTTGGTATGATAAAAGTTCCAATAGTTGCAACGCCTACTATTACCAACGTGGTTGGACTAACTAATTTAGCTTGCAAAGCAGCATTGCCTATTATAAAACCTCCAACTACGCTTAGTGTCTGAGCAATTTTATTGGGAAGCCTTAATCCTCCTTCTCTTAAAATTTCTACAACAATTAGCATAAATAATATCTCAAGAAATGGAGATAACCCTATACCCAATCTGGATTGAACTATTGGAATTATAAATCTAATTGGAATTAGTTCAGAATTATACATAATTAAAGTTAAATAAGTAGACGGTAATATGACAACCGCAAAAGTGGTAAATATACGAATGAACCTATTAAAATTACTTACAACTGTTCTTTGATAGTAATCTTCTGATGCTTGAAAAAAGTCTGTAAACAAAGATGGAACAGTAAGGACAAAAGGTGTACCATCAACTACTATAGCAATTTTACCTTCCAAAACATTTGATTGTACAATATCTGGTTTTTGCGTTACATATGCCTGAGGGAAAATAGAATACGGATAATCTTCAATATATTGTGAGATTTCACCACTTGAACCAATAAAATCTACATCAATTAATGATAATCTATTTTTAATATCATTCAGTATACCTTTATCTACAATATCATCAACATATACTATAGCTATATCCTTTTGCGATCGCTTTCCTACAATTAAATTTTCTATTTTTAAATTTTTATCTTTCAGCTCTCTTTTTAGTAGACTGAGATTTATTTGAAGGTTTTCTACAAAACCATCTCTCGGTCCCCTAACACCAACTTCATCCAATGGTTCTGTAATACTTCTATGCTCACCACCAGTTGTATTTGCAACAATAAAACTATTTGTTGTATATATAATAATGGCCGTTTGTCCACTTTTAATATCTTTTGCTACCATATTAATATCACTTTCAATAGCTATCTTTGACATTGAAATATATTTATCGCAAACATGCTCATTAATCAATTCAATTGTGCTTAAATCTTCATTCACTTGATGCATTAAAGGATTTAATATATCTCTATTAATAATATTTTGATCTACTAAGCCATCTTTATATAAAAGTGCAACTTCAATAGGATGTATTATTCCAATATGAAATTTTCTTATTATAATTTGGTTACTACCACATAATTCTGTAATACAATTGATTTTATTCTCAAACTCCATAATTAAATCATCCTTCCTCATAAATATAATATTCTTTACTAATTATCTAGAAAATTATATTTAGTTAAAATTATATCCAATATAGTTATACTTTAGTCATTTTAGATGATTCGGATATAAGTAAAATTTATTCAAGATGTGCTATTAAAGCCATAATTTTGCCTTCTTTTTTTTATTCCATTGCATTGAAACATAAGTTGAAAGTAACACAATACTAATTGAGTTACTTTCACTTTGAGGCTATTACTCTATTTAACCTTTTCATGATGATGATTAGTAAGTAAAATACGTTCATTTACGCTTCCATATTTTACAAGAGGGTCGCACCGAAAGCCTAATAAATGTAAAAGGAATTAGAGATAATTATTAGAAAGGCGATATTCTTAATTTTGCTTCATGACTTATTCTATACTAAATGTACGCCTTACATTTCTATATTTACTTTTTTTTGGGAGGATGATACGACCCCGTTACAGAAATTGGTAACGAAGTGGACAAGTTCTGTTTGCTACCAGAAGAAGGTTGTTTCTATGAAGAAAACTGACTTCCCTTATTATTTGGCAAGTTTTCTTGGTAAATACTTGCCAGGACAGAAAAATTCCAGCCCCAATACCATTGAATCGTATGCAACTACTTTTAAATTATTACTTGCGTATTGTGAAAAGGAAAAGAAAGTCAAACCAGAACGTTTAACCCTAAGTTTTTTAACGCATGACTTAATCATTGAATTTCTTGACTGGATTGAGAAGGAAAGAAAATGTACCATCTCAACAAGAAATCAGCGTATGGTAGCATTATATTCATTTTTTAGATACGTTCAAAAAGAGGCTCCTGAAAATCTCTATGAAATTCAGAAAATACTGAACATCCCTAATAAAAAAGGACCTAAAACAATTGTACCATTTCTAACTGGTGCAGAAATGAAAATACTTTTAGAGCAGCCTAACACAGCAACTAACGTTGGCAGAAGGGATTTTATCCTTCTGGTAATACTGTATGACACCGCAGCAAGAGTACAGGAGTTAATTGTCTTGAAAAATAAGGATATTCGTATATCAAAACCTGCGGTCATTACGCTCACTGGCAAAGGAAACAAAACGAGACAGGTACCTATTATGGACAAAACAAAGAAACTCATAGAAAATTATCTAATTAATCAGAAAGTTAATAATGCAATAAGTAAGGGTGAGAATTATTTATTTGTAAATCAAAGAAATCAAAAGCTCTCACTATGGGGAGTTTCTTATATCATTAATAAATACGTAGTACTAGCAAAACAGAACCCTAAGTTTACTGTACCATTTCCGGTCACACTCCATGTATTCAGGCATAGCAAAAGCATGCATTTACTTCAATCTGGAATCAATCTTATATATATAAGAGATTTCCTTGGACATTGTGACTGCTCTACAACAGAAATTTATGCTAGGGCAGATACAGAAATGAAACGAAAAGCAATAGAAGAGGCCTACAGTGATATTCTTCCAAGTACAGATCTTCCAATTTGGGGGGATGATACTGACTTAATGAGATTTTTAAACTCCATTTGTAAAAAATGATGTAATTATTATGGTGAGTGATTCATACAAAGATTGGCTCAAACTCAAGAATAAGTTGATTGACTCACCATTTTAAAACACTCACCATAATTTCGCATACAATGGTTGCTAACTATGCTATGACAGCTGCCGCTGTTATAAAACCTTTTACAGATACATTTGACTATAAACCTGCCAACATCCTTTCTGCTGACGAGACTTATATCAAGGTAAAGGGCATTAACCATTATGTCTGGTTTATCATGGATGCCTGTAAAAAATCAATCCTAGGTTACCAAGTATCAGATACCCGTGCAGTAGGACCTTGTATTCTCGCTATGCGTATGGCTTTTGAAAAATTCAAAACCTTCCCAGGTAAAGCTTTGAAATTTATTGCGGATGGTTATAGTGCATATCCTCTCGCCAGCCAGCAATGTAAGCTTGAAAGAGGTTGGGACTTTGATGTTACTCAGGTCATCGGACTAACCAATGATGATGCTGTTACAACTCAATTTCGCTGGGTAAAAGAGGTGGTAGAACGCCTTAATCGAACTTTCAAATTCTCTTACCGTGTAACAG
>NZ_CALEVF010000330.1 GCF_937920395.1 uncultured Clostridium sp.
AAACCCTTTTTGCCAATAAAAGGGTTTTTGCTATTTGCAATGGCTGAGTAGTAACTAATTATATAGAAAATAAAACTGTAACTTTTCAGTATCATTTGCTTCAGCAAAGACCTTCTAAAAGTAACAAAGATAAGAGTACTTTCTATTTGACTGAAGAGGGTTATAGGCTTTTATTAGGTTCTTTTGAGGTGGATGAAAAAACTCAGATTGATATAAATCAAATGGTACTAGAGTTAAGTTTAAAAAGAAAAAATTTCACACAGGGTCTAATGGCTATAGAAAATCTAAATAATCTTGTAACTTCTCAAATTAACATTATAAATAATTTTATTATAAAAACTAAAGAAAATATTCTTGCTATAAACCAAGATGAATTTGAAGAGGATTTTGTTAAAAATATAGAGGTTTTAAGAGAGCAAAATACTAAATTTGATGAGCTTAAGACTATAATTATTTTAGAGGAAAAACGTCTTAGAGGAGTAGATGGTATTACACTTGAAAGCTCCTACGAATCATTAAGGCAGCTTGGAAGAATTAAAGAACTACTTATAAGTATATCTCAAAAGGCAGGAAAACTAATAAATAAGCATTTTGAGTTTAAAAAGGAATACATAAAGGCTTTGGAGGATATAAGTTATTACTATAATATTAAGAGAATAGACATTAAGGAGAATATTTTAAAGCCTATAGAGGAGGATGCAAACAAACTAGAAAATATCCATATGCTCTTTAATCCACTGTTTAATAGCAGTTTGAAAAAGTATTTTAACATAAATAAAATTTTTGAGAAGCAGAATATGTACGGTATTGATATGGAAGATGACCAGGTACTTATAGATAATATAGATAAGGATATGGAGCAGGAGAAAAAACTTAAGGAGAAAAGGCAACAATATCAGGAGATAGTTGCTACTATATTAGAGTTTGTCATAGGCAAGAAAAGTACTGATTTTAAGGCCTTAATCAAATTTTATAGAGGTGCTAGTGAGAAAGAATATAAAAAGCTTGTGCCAAGTATTAGGATGCTGGCAGAAGTAATTATAGAGTTTTTAAGAATTGGTGATATTGATGTAAATTATTTAATAGAGAGCAGTGGAAAAGATTATGTAAATGAAGAGATAGAATTTGATTTTAAAACAATTCTAGTACAAGAAATAAGTAAAAAATATAGGTTAGCCAATGTAAATATGATTAGATTTTACAAATCACCATTTGGTGAAAAAGTGGAAGTTAAAGAGTGGCCAGAGGAAAAAGAATTTTTAGAGCAAATGGATTTTACAACTATTAACATTGTAAGGTGTCCTAATTTTAATATGGAAGTAGAATAGGGGTAGTGAATATGTATTCAATGGATGATATAAAGCTGGCTTTACGGGTATATAATTTTCTTCAACAACATGGAGAATTGACTTTGCAGCAAGATAAAGAATTATATAATAGCTTTAATGAAAATAATGTACAAGACATCCTTCTCGAAATAGGAGAAGAGGTACAAGTTCATATTAAAAAATACGATGATACCATTTATCTTATACCTTATGTAGATAATGAGTTTTTAGGTTATAAGAGAGCTGAGCTAAAAAGAGAAATATTTGGAAGAACAGATATTAGAAACATAGAATATTTTCTTGCTATGTATATAATAATTGTACTTATATCTGAGTTTTATAGTGGGAGAGGCTCTAATGTCCGAACGCGAGATTTAATTGACATTGGAGAAATAGATGAAAAGCTCACAGACAAGCTGGAGTTTCTAAAGGAAAAAGACAATAAGCAACTTGAAGATGAAACAAACCTTGCAATATCTGATATAGCTAAATATTGGTTCACTCTTATCAACGAGGATGATAGTGCAAAGATAAGAACTAGAAGATGGTACATTTATCAAATCTGTAGATTCTTAAAGAAGGAAAAGCTAGTAAATATTCAGGATGAGACAGTAATTATACCAACTAATAAGATGAATAGATTAGTATCAAATTACTTTCTTGATTATGAGAGACTTTCTGAAATTAATAGGATCTTAGATATTAAAAATGAGGATAGTGGTGATGTAAATAATGCCTAAGTTAAGTAAAACTAGAATAATTAATTTGAATTATAATGATGGCAAGAGAACCATATATAATCAAATATTTGATTATAAAAATGGCAGTAGTACCTTGTTTTCAATGGACAACGGAGTGGGGAAGACTGTATTGATTCAATTTTTCATACAACCGTTTATAAAAAGTAAAAGAGATTTATCGGGAAGAAGCTTTGAAGATTATTTTACTAATAATACTCCTACTTATATTATGCATGAAATAGTTTTAGATGGTGGATATGAAAAACTTCTTGTGGGGATGGTTATTAAAAAAGAAACCACTAATGAAGATGAAAAAAGCAAACTAAGAATATTGGCATTTACTCATAAATATTCGAAGGAAAATGATTATGATATAGAGAATATTCCCTTCATAGAAAATGAGGATGGACTTCAAAAGATTTTAAGATTTAAAGAAGCGGAACAAAAACTGAAAGATTATAGTCGAGGAAAAATCAATTTTAAAATCTATAATTTTAATGACAGTACCAAAAAAAATGAATACTTCAGTGAGCTAGATAGCTATAGAATTAACCATAAAGAATGGGAGGAAATAATAAAAAAAATAAACAACGATGAATCTGGATTATCTAACTTATTTGATAAATGTAAGGATGATGAGGCCTTAATTAAATTAGAAATTTTGCCTATCATTGAAAGTAAGATAAATGGTGATGCTGACCAAATAGGAAGCATTAAAGATAATCTTAAAGAATATATAGAAAGCTATAAGAGAAGTAAAAATTCAATAGAGGAAGTAAAGGGCCTTGAGGAATTTTTAATTGATAGTGAAGTTTTACTTCCCTTGTTTAGTAAGGGAGAAGAAAAGCAGCAGGAGCGTATGGTGGTTCTAAATAAATTATATACATTATGCCTTAAAGTCGATGAAGCTATTAACATTAAAACCAAAGAAAAACTTGATTATGAAAGTTTTATATATGATTTAAATAGTGAAATGAAAAGTGTAACTCATGAAGAGTTATCTTATGAATATAGCAATTACAGTTTAAATATAGGAGTACTTCAAAAGAAAATTGATATTTTAGAGGATAGCTTAAATAAACTTCATATTAACAATAGAGAAGTTAGTAAAGCACTATCAGTGCAGTTGGCTGCAGAATGTTTTGAAGAAATGAACCATAATAAGCAAAAACTTTCAGAGGTTGTAGAGAGAATATCTAATTTTGAAAAGGAAGATAGTGAAATAAACCTAAACATTAAAAATTATAAATTTACTTTGAATATGCTTTATGGTGATGAGGTAAAGAGTTTAAAAGAGAAACTTATTAAACTGGAATAAAAATTGCAGACTTTATTATTAGACATGAAAAATGAGGAAGTTAAAGAGAAAAAAATTAGAGAAGAACTTATAGATATCAAAAGTAATATAGCAGGTAGAAAAATAGAGATAGGAAATTACGAAACTTTAGAAGGTAAATTTAAGGAGAAGTATAAAAAATTCTATTTAACTCGTAACCCATTTTTTAAAACCTACGAGGAGAAAGAACTTAAGCTTTATAGGAATTCATTAGATAAGAAGCTTTTATTAGTGGAGCATGATAAAAAGCAAAATGCTCAGGATATTCTTGCTTCAAGAGAAAAAATTGATGCTTTAGATCAGAAGAAATCAGTTATGCAAAAGGATCAAAGTCAGTTAGCTATAGAAAATAATGAAAAACAACATAATTTAAAAGATTTTAATACACAAACTAAGGATATTATAAAAATATTAGCAATTAGAGGACTTAAAGAAGATGTGGTAGCTTTTAAGGATAAAGCTAGAGAAGACATTGAAGCTGAGTTACTTAAGTTAAGTAAGCATGAGGATAACTTTCAAAAACAAAAGAGTGAAGTTAACCTGGAATTACAAAGATTAGAAACAGGGTTTGTGGAGATTCCAAAGGATTTAGAAAAGGAACTTAAAGAGAAAGGTATAGACTTTGAGTATGGTTTAAGTTGGCTTAAAAAGTACCAAGGTTCATTTGATGAGAAGAAAGAAATTATAAAGAATAATCCTTTTATACCATATTCATTAATCATTAATAGGGGGGATTATGAAATACTAACAAAAGAAAACCTTCAGATTTTATCTTCAATCCTTATTCCTATAATTGATAAAAATAAGCTTAATGAATTAAGGAAAGTTGAAGTTATTAATAATGTTTTAAAAATGGGTAGCCAAGACTTCATTTTATCTTTTAATGAGTTATTACTGGATGAAGAAGAAAAGGAAAAGGTTATTCAGGAGCTGGCGAAGAAGGATAAAATTATAAGAGAAGAAATTTCTAAAATTAAGAATGCTATAGAAAATGCTAATTACTATAAAAAAACGTTAGATAGTTATAAGTATATTGGTAATGAAGATATAAGACTAAATGTGGACATTAAAAATACTCAGAGTAAAATAACTATGTTAATAGAGGATATAACTGCTACGGAAAATGATATTGTGAACAATAGGAAAAAGCAGCAAGAACTACAAGATAAAATTTTAGTTCTTGAAAAACAATTAATGATTTTAAATGAAAATAAAAACAAGTTCGAGGATTTATTACAAGGTTATGAAAAGTTTTTAGCCTCTATTAAACATCAGGAAGATTTAAAGGAGCAAGAGGGTAAAAAGCAAAAGGACTTAAATGCTTCAATGGATTTTATAAAAAAGACTAGTGATAAAACATCTGATATTAAATTAGAAAATAGAGATTTAGAAAAAACAATTGAAGAATTTCAAAATGAACATAACTTCTATAAAGAAGTAAATGAAGGTAAGATGGTTTCAGGAGAAATACATGAAATCACAGGAAAACTTAAAGCTTGTGAGTTTGACTATAAAAGTGACTTGAAAAGAGATAAAGAAGATGAAAAGAACTATAATGGTGAAATAGATAAATGGGATAAAAAGCTAAGCAAAATCCTTAAAAACAGTGGTATTGACCAGGAATATAAACAGGAAAAGTATGATAGGTTTAAGGAAGAAGATTTAGAAGCGAGACTTAATGAATTAAAAGAATCCATTGATACTGAAACTAATAAGAAAATCAGTGAGCAAATGAAAGTTTCCAATTTAGATGGATATAAAAAGTCTAAGTATGAAGAAATCATTAAAAGTGGATATAGTGACGTTTTAGCTCTAGAGAATATTAAAGATATTAATTTTAAGAAAAGAAAAGACAAAATATATAGAGATTTAAAGGAACAAAAGGAAATAGTAGGGGAGTATGAAAATAACCTTAAAAATTTAAGAAAGGCTTACTTTCAATTACAGATTTATAGAGAAAAGCCAGGGAGAGTTGTAGAAATACTTATAAATTTTGATGATTACAACTTGGTAGAGTCTTTTATAAACAAAACAATAGGGGAAGAAAGCAGAATAAATTCTGAATATAAAGGCATAGAGAGTGAGTTATCGGAAAAGTTAATCGACATTTATGAAAGATTCAGAGAAAAAAACTTATTAATTAAAGACAGAATTTATGACTTGGTAAGAGATGAGAATAAAATAAAGAACAAGGGTAAGCTTGCGTCTCTTATAGAAGTAGTAGGTAGAAAATGTAGAGTTCTAACTATCGAATTAGAAAATATAAGAAATGAAGAAGGAGCTGTAATAGATCAGATAACCCGTTATAGCAAAGAAGTGTACGATGAGTTAACCACTATTGATAGCAAATCTAGTATAAAAATTAAAGACAAGAGCAAGAAGATGTTAATCATTGAGGTTCCAGAGATATTAGATGAGCAAGGTTTAAGGGAACATATTAAGGAAAAGGTAAATGAGGCAACGTTGCTTGATGGTGATTATGGTCAGTTCTTAGATAGTGAAATAACAACAGCTATATTATTAGGTAAACTTATAGGAAGCCTTAATAGAATTAGAGTATTCATTTTCAAAATAGAGAAAAGTGGATTAGTAAAGAAGAACTGGAAGGAAGCCGTTTCTAAAAATTCCGGTGGAGAAAAATTTGTTTCCATGTTTATATTGCTAGCGAGTTTACTTTCTTATATGAGAAAGAAACCAACGGACATAGGTAACTTTGAGGAAAGCAAGATAATAATAATGGATAACCCGTTTGCAAAAACTAATGCAGAGCATCTTTTAGAACCGATGTTTGAAATAGCAAATAAATATAAAATTCAATTAATTTGTTTCTCTGGTATTGGTGGAAGTGCTGTGTATAATAGATTTGATGTTATTTATGTAGCTAAAGTATTAGCGGATAATTTTAGAAATAAAGAAAATGTTGAATTCACTAAAAATGAGGATACTCTTGAGACCTATGATTTTGAGTTTTATACTGAGCAGACGAGATTAATATAAATTTTAACTAAATAGCTTAGGTAAAGAGCTTGATATTAATGGAGTATCTTCTAACGGAAAATAACTGCTTTTAAGAGGAATATCTTAAAATTTTTTATAGGCTAATAATTCAATTATATTAATAGATGAGCCTGAAATATCACTATATCCAGAGTGGCAAACAAAAAATACTGCACAAAGGCCTAAATTCCTATGGGTAGTATTTTTCTGGAATTACTTATTAATAAATCCTGTCATTCATTAAACACCTGAGTGTTAACAAGCTATTAGTTAAATTTATATTCTCTAAAATTGTTTCTTTTGGTACTTTTAAATCAATAGGTGTAATATTAAATATACACTTAACTCCATTTTCTACCATCATATCAGTAACCGTTTGTGCATAATTCTTTGATACACAAATTATCCCGATGTCTGTTGGTGTTGTCTTTAAGAAGCTTACTAATTTGTCTATGCCTAGCACTTTAATATTTTGAAATGTTAATCCTATAAGTTCTGGATTAACATCAAAAATACCAACTAATTTAAAATTTGATTGTTTATATCTAGTATAATTAGCAATAGCCTTCCCAATATTATTTGCTCCTATTATTATCATATTGTGTTTTTTTAAGAGTCCTAAAATACCATTGATTTCAATTAATAATTCTTTAACATTATACCCTATTCTCTGTGTACCAAAATCCCCAAAATAATTTAGATCTCGTCTTATTTGACTAGCGGTAAAACCAATTATCTCACCAAATTTTTTTGAGGATATTATAACTACATCATTAATTACAAGTTTCCTTAAATATGCATGGTATTTAGTCATCCGTCTAATAACAAGCATTGGTATATTATTTTGATTTTCCACAATGTTAATTCTCCTTTGTAAAAATAAAACAATTCTATATATTAAGAAAACTGCTCATCTTTTTTTACTTCCGGTTTAATTTTACCAAATGAATTTATAAATATTTGTTTTATCTCACTTATCATTGGATACCTAGGATTAGCACTAGTGCATTGGTCATCAAACGCTTTTTCAGACATATCATCCAATGTTAAATAGAAATCTTTTTCTTTAACTCCTGCATCTTTTATAGTCAACGGAATATTTAATTCTTTTTTTAGGTTGGTAATTGATTTTATTAATAAATCTACCTTTTCATCATCAGTATTCCCACCTAAATTTAAATAATTAGAAATAGAAGCGTATCTTTCTTTTGAATCTGGGTATTTATTTTGTGGGAATGAAGTTTGTCTTACTGGAATATCTACTGCATTAAATTTAATTACTTCTTCAATTAGTACTGCAATAGCAATACCATGAGGCATATGGTGTTGTGCTCCTAATTTGTGTGCCATTGAATGACATATTCCTAAAAATGCGTTTCCAAAGGCCATACCTGCTATTGTAGATGCGTGTGCCATTTTCTCTCTAGCAACTATATTGGTAGTTCCTTCGCTATAGGCTGTTGGTAAATATTCGAATATTATTTTTATAGCTTGAAGTACCAATCCATCCGTATAATCTGTAGCCATGACAGATACATAGGCTTCAATAGCATGAGTTAGCGCATCTATTCCTGTAGCTGCAGTTAGACCTTTTGGCATATTCATCATAAGCTGTGCATCTACAATTGCCATGTTAGGTGTTAATTCATAATCTGAAAGTGGATATTTCATTCCTGTTTTCTCATCTGTTATAACTGCAAAGGGCGTTACTTCTGAACCAGTACCCGCAGTTGTTGGAATTGCTACTAATATAGCCTTAATCCCAAGCTTTGGAAAATGGTGTATTCTCTTTCTTATATCCATAAATTTCATTGCAAGCTCGTCAAATTTTTCTTCTGGATGTTCGTATAACACTTGCATGATTTTAGCTGCATCCATAGCTGATCCGCCACCGATTGTTATTATGGTATCTGGCTCAAATTCAAGCATTTCTTTGGCACCTTGATAAGCACATTCAAGTGTAGGATCAGATTTAACATCTGAAAATACCTTAAACTTTATATCAATTTTTTCAAGAACTTTTGTTATTTTGTCTGCATAGCCTAATTCACAAAGCATTTTATCAGTTACAATAAATGCTTTCTTCTTGCCCATATCCTTTAATTCCTTAAGTGCGGATTCTAAGCATCCATATTTGAAGTATATTTTTTCTGGTACTTTAAACCAAAGCATATTTTCCCTTCTCTCTGCTACTGTTTTTATATTTAACAAATGTTTAGGTGCTACATTTTCTGACACTGAATTGCCTCCCCAAAATCCACAGCCTAGGGTAAAGGAAGGTGCTATTTTAAAGTTGAATAAATCACCACTAGCCCCTTGAGCTGAAGGCATATTTATAAAAGTTCTTACAGTCTTCATTTTAGAACTAAATTTTTCTACTTTCTCTTTTTCCCTCAAAGAATCTACATATAATGAAGATGTATGTCCCATACCACCGAGTTCAATGAGTCTTTCTGCTTTTTCTAAAGCTTCATCAAAACTATTTACTTTATACATAGCTAATACTGTTGATAATTTTTCACGTGAAAATAGTTCATCTAGTTCAACTGATTTAACTTCGCCTATAAGAACCTTTGTCCATTCCGGTACATTAACATCTGCTAACTTGGCAATGTCGCAAGCAGACTTTCCAACTATACTTGGATTAATCTTATCATTTTTAAACATAATATTTTTGACCTTATCTATTTCATCTTGATTTAATATGTATGCTCCTCTTTTAATAAGTTCATCTTTAACTTTAGTATATATTGAATCTAACACTATTATAGATTGTTCTGAAGCGCATATTGTACCATTGTCATATGTCTTGGATAGTATTATTGAACTCACAGCCATTTCTATATCTGCACTTTCATCAATTATTGCGGGTGTATTTCCTGGTCCAACACCAATAGCCGGTTTTCCTGATGAATAAGCCGATTTAACCATTCCGGGACCTCCTGTAGCAAGTATCACATCAGCTTCACTCATAAGTAATTTTGAAAGTTCTATAGAAGGGTCATCTATCCAATCTATTATTCCCTCAGGGGCGCCGGCCTTAACTGCGGCATCTAAAAGCAATTTTGCTGTTGCTATTGTTGATTTTTTTGCTCTTGGATGAGGGGAAAATATTATACCATTCCTTGTTTTTAAACATATTAATGATTTAAAAATTACTGTCGATGTAGGGTTTGTAGTTGGTACAATACCTGCTACAACACCTATTGGTTCTGCAATTTTAGTTATACCATAAGTTTCATCTCTTTCGATAACACCACATGTTTTTTCATCTTTATATTTATTGTAGATATATTCTGCTGCAAAATGATTTTTGATTACCTTATCTTCGAGTAAGCCCATACCAGTTTCTTCTACTGCCATTTTAGAAAGAGGTATTCTAGCTTCTAATGCTGCCATTGCTACTTTTTTGAAAATCTCATCTACTTGAGCCTGAGTATAAGTTGAAAATTTTTTTTGAGCTTCTTTTACACTTTTTAGTTTCTTATTTAATACTTCTACGTTTGTTAATTCCATATATATACACTCCTTTTGATTTATATTATTTTAAATCAGGTTATATTGATAATTATTTAACACATGTGCGCAACATGGTTGAAGACAAACTGATGTTATATAATGATTTTCATTAAATATATTGTAAATTAAATTTTAATTACATGGTAATACTAGTAAATTTTTGAATTATTACTTATTTAAGTTCTAGGTTAGTATAAATCACCACAATGTGTTTGTCAAATATTTAACAATCAATTCGTATGATGATTACGTTTACTTTGGTATTTATTTTAACGATAGTTCAGAAGAAAAGTATCCAACTCATATAAGAGTACATTTATAGGGACAGCAGATATGTATTATCTGCTGTCCCTATTTTTAGTGTGCCCGGCATGGGCGTTTACTCGTCGGTGAAAGTCCGATACGG
>NZ_CALEVF010000331.1 GCF_937920395.1 uncultured Clostridium sp.
TATTAGGTGAAAAGGGAATGTGGTTTAAATCCACAGCAGCCCCCGCTACTGTAATTGAGAAATCAAAAGCCAGGAGACCTGCCTAAATGATGTTAACAAAGCTTTCGGAGGGAAAGAACTTTTTAATGCAGTTAATTTATTACGAATTAATTAAAAAGTAGTCGCTATCTTAAGTGAACTACTTTTTGTTTTTTGAAAAGATATTAGGAGCAAATAGAGTTTAACATTCCGAAAAATACATGATAAGGTGGAATAAAACAATGAAGAAGGCAATTTTAGTTGTAAGTTTTGGAACAACATATGAAGATACAAGAAAAGTGACTATTGATGTAATAGAAGATAAAATAAAGAATACCTTTGTTGATTACGATATAAGAAGAGCGTTTACTTCGCATATTATTCTTAAGGTTCTTAAAAATAGAGATAATATTTATATAGATACACCAGAGGAAGCTTTAGAAAAACTTAAAAATGAAGGTTATAATGAGGTAATTATTCAACCTTTGCATGTTATTCCGGGAGCGGAATTTGATTATGTAAATAATGTAGTTAATAAATATAAGGAAAGTAATGTTTTTGATAATATTTTGGTAGGAAGACCCCTTATATGTTTTAAGGGAGAACAGGCTGGCGTGCCAGATGATTATACAATAATGGTTGATGCTTTATCAAAGCAATTACCAAAAGATGACACAGTAATTTTAATGGGCCATGGTACAAATCATATTGCGAATGCAGTATATTGCTGCTTCGAAAGTGTTTTAAGGGACAGAGGGTTTAATAATGCTCATGTAGCAACAGTTGAAGGATACCCAACTTTGGATAGAGTAATACCAAATGTTATAGCAAATGGGACTAAGGAAGTTATTCTAATGCCAATGCTCTTAGTTGCAGGAGATCATGTTAGGAATGATATGGTTGGCGAAAAGGAAGAGTCATGGAAAAATATTTTAGAGGCAGAGGGATTTAAAGTAAGAATATATCTACATGGGCTTGGAGAAAATGTAGATGTTCAAGATATTTATATACAGCACATTAATGATGTAATTAATGAAAATTTTAAAAATGTTGGAAAAACACATAAAGGTATTTAGAGTCTTATGTTATTTGTAGATAAAATTGCAAGTGTAGGGGGACCAGAAGAAAGGAGGGTGTTCGATGATACATGGTGGAGATATTTATACTAATGGGTTACTTGAGGGAAGAGAATTAATAGATTATAGTTCTAATATAAATCCGCTTGGCGTTCCTAAAAGCTTCATTGATAATATTAGTGATGGAATTGATGCATTAACTAGATATCCAGATATTCAATATAGGAATGTGTTAGGGGCATTAGGCAAATACGTTAGGTGTCCAGAAGAATATTTTGTTTTAGGAAATGGAGCAGCTGAGATAATTGATTTAGTTATATCTTGCCTTAGAAGTTTACTAATTGTAGTACCTTCCTTTGTAGAGTATGAAATTGACGCTAAAAAATGGGCTTGCAATATAGAATATTCACACTTGAAGGAGGATTTTAGTGGCACTGTTTTGTTAAAGCATAAATATGTGCAGCTCTCATATGATTATGAAGATATTTTTAATAAATTACGAAATGTAGAAGGGTTAATCCTAGCTAATCCTAATAATCCTAATGGTAATATCATTGATAAAGCTAAGTTTATAAAGATTCTTCATTATTGTGAGAGTAATAATAAAGTTATAATAATTGACGAGGCTTTTATAGAATTTACAGGCGATGATAAGCATAGTTTTGTACAGAGTGTTAAAACTTACAAATGTTTATTTATAATAAGGGCTTTAACTAAATTTTTCGCGATGCCTGGCATAAGATTTGGATATGGAGTAAGTAGTAATGCTGAATTAATAAAAAGAATTAAAGACAAACAAAACCCTTGGAATATAAATTGTTTTGCTGAAGTTGCAGCAATTAATGTTCTAAAGGATTATAGGTATATTGAAAAAAGTAAACAATGGATAAAAGATGAAAGACCTATTTTTCTAAAAGCGTTAAATAATATTTTCTTTTTAGATAAGGTGTTTTTAACCTACGGTAATTTTGTATTGTGCAAATTAAAAGGAATAGATTCAGATGAATTTTATAAACTATGTTTAGATCAAGGGTTTGTTATAAGAAAAGCAGACAATTTTAGGGGACTCGACAAACAGTTTATAAGGCTCGCAATTAAGGATAATGTTAGAAATGAAAAAATGATTCAGTGTTTAAAAGAATTAGAATTGAAAGTCAAAATGTTAGGGACGGTTAACAATTAATTGAACTTAAGGGGTGGATCAAAACTTAAGGGACGGTTAACAACTAATTGATTTTAATTGATAGTCCATAAAAGGAAGTGGTTATAAATGAGGAGTATAGTTATAGCATCCAATGCAAGTGGTGGGGGCAAAACCACGGTAACCCTTGGAATTATGAAAGCTTTAAAAAATAGGGGCTTTAAGGTGCAGGGTTATAAAGTAGGACCTGATTATATAGATTCAGCATTTCATTCGAAAATAACTGGACAAGATTCAAGAAATTTAGATTTATATCTTATGGGCGAAGCTGGAGTTAAGGCTAGTTTTACTAGAGGGAGTGGTGATTTAGCAGTAGTTGAAGGCGTAATGGGATTATATGATGGCAAAGGCATAGATACAGCATATTCTACGTATCATGTGTCTAAGGTTTTAGACTTACCTATTATACTTGTATTGTCTCCGAAAGCTCAGGTAGCAACATTTTGCGCAGAAATTAATGGAATAGTTAATTTTAAAGATGCGGATATATGTGGGATAATATTAAACAATATAACTGAGAGTTATTATAAACTGCTTAAATCAGCTATTGATAAAAACTGTAATATAAAGGTTTTAGGTTATCTTCCAAAAGATGAGAAATTATCTTTGCAAAGTAGACATTTGGGGTTAATTCAAAGTAGCGAAATAGAGGACCTTGAGGAAAAAATTGAAGTATGTGCAAAATTATTAGAGAAACATTTGGATATGGATTTATTATTGGAACAATTTAAAGAAAGCAAGAAATATGTAGATGATTTTCACGTTGAAAATAATGGGAAAAGAATAGCTGTTGCCTATGACAAAGCCTTTAGTTTTTATTATAAAGAAAACTTAGAACTTCTTGAGGAACTCGGAGAACTTCTATACTTTAGTCCACTTAGTGATAAGAAGCTACCTAGCAACATTGATTTTCTTTATTTAGGTGGGGGGTACCCCGAGGTATTTAAAAAGGAATTAGCAAGGAATACATCTATGCTTCATAGTATTAAAAAGGCTTTAGATAATGGTTTGCACTGTTACGCCGAATGTGGAGGATTAATGTACCTTACTTTAGGGGAAAAACCTCTAAGCGAAGGATCGCAGGGTGAAAAAACTTTAGGTGAAGAACAAATAACACATAAAGCTGTTGGATTTTTTGATGGATATTATACATTAACCACAAGACTTCAGAATTTTGGATATGCGAAAATTAAGGTGGAGATAGAAAATACTGTTTTACCTAAAGACATGAGTATAAATTGTCATGAGTTTCATAAATCTTTTGTTGATTTACAAGAAGAAAAGGTCTTTAAGCTTTCTAAAGAGGTTTATGATGGAAGCAAGAAAAGTTGGTTATGTGGATATGTTAAGAAAAACACTTTAGCTGTTTATGGACATGTGCATTTTTTTGGAAACCTGTTATGGTTTAGAAAGATTTTTAAATAGGGGAATTAGGTCAGATTAGTTGTTAACTGTCCCCAACTATTTACACCTATTTATAGGTGGGATAAGTCAATTAGTTCTTAACCGTCCCCGACTTAAGTCACTTAAGTCACTCATTTATATTAAAACAAAAGGAGATTAAAATATGGATTACATAAAAATTCCTATGGATATAGAAAAGAGAAGTTTTGAAATTATTGGATCAGAGATGGGGGAACATGAATATTCGCCTAGAGAGCTTTCAATAGTAAAAAGAGTAATACATACAACAGCAGATTTTGAATATATGAATATATTATATATTCGAGATGGGGCAATAGACACAGCTGTAGAGTTGCTTAAAAAAGGAGTAACTATATATACTGATACAAAAATGGCACTTGCAGGTATAAATAAAAAAGCTCTTAAAGACTTGAATTGCAATGCACTATGTTATGTTAGTGATGAAAAGGTGGCTGAAATAGCTAAAGCACGTCATATAACGCGTTCTATGGCAGCGGTTGAGAAGGCAGTAGATGACGGGGTTGAATTCTTTATATTTGGCAATGCACCTACAGCTTTATTTAGATTAAAAGAACTAATTGAGGAAGGGAAATGTAATGCTAAATTTATACTAGCTGCACCTATTGGCTTTGTTGGAGCTGCTGAATCTAAAATAGAAATCGAAAAATTAGACCTTTCAATGATTGTTGTAAGGGGAAGAAAAGGCGGAAGCACAGTGGCTGCATCTATATTAAACGCATTAATGTATATGATTGTAGATAGGAGTTAGTACGTAGCTAGGTTTTCATAATTATTAGGTATTTAAAATAAATAACAACCTTATCAGGGGGTGTAAACATTGCTTGATTTATATGTTAATTTTAATGGAAAAAAACTTAGATGTGGATATACAACTGGATCTTGTGCTGCAGGGGCTGCAAAGGCAGCTACACAAATACTGTTTTACAATTCTGATATAGATGAGATAAGGATAGACACCCCAAAGGGCATAGAACTGTTGCTTCCTATATGTAAGGTAGTAAAAGGGGAAAACTTTGTTGAGTGCTGCATTATAAAGGATGGTGGAGATGATCCAGATGCAACTCATGGCATGGAAATCTGGTCAAGGGCTGAAAAATCAGAACCAGGATATACCTTAAAAGGTGGAAAAGGCGTTGGAATAGTTAGAGGAGAAGGATTATACGTAGCTAAAGGTGAATGGGCGATAAATCCAGTACCTAGAAAAATGATAGAAAAGGAAGTAAAGGAAGTTCTACCTAAAGATGCCGGTATTACAATTACTATATTTGTTCCTGAGGGGGAAGAGGTAGCCAAAAAAACATTTAATCCAAGATTAGGAATTGAGGGTGGTATATCAATTCTAGGAACAACAGGCATTGTTACACCAATGTCACAAGAAGCCCTTACAGAATCTATTAATATAGAGATATCTCAAAAGGTAGCCGCTGGTCATAAGAATCTTACCTTAGTTTTTGGGAATATGGGAGAAGATATGGCTGCAAAAATAGGGCTTAAATCTGATAACATAGTAATGGTTTCAAACTATATAGGATTTGCTTTAAATAGTTGCATGGAAAAACATATAGAAAACATTCTTCTTATAGGGCATATAGGAAAAGCATGCAAAATAGCGGCGGGATGTTTTCAAACTCATAGCAGAGTATGTGATGTGAGGCTTGAAGTAATAGCACTAGAATTAGCCTTAATAGGGGCGCCTACTGATATTGTAACTAATGTTTATAAAGAAAAAACTACTGAGGGTGCAATAAAGCTATTAGAGGATGATTACAACGAAATATATAAAAATATTGCAAATAAAGTAAAGAAAAAGTTATTTCAGTATACATACGAAACAATACCTGCAGAAGTTATTATGTTTTCTATGAATAAAGGAATTCTGTGTGACACTAGGGAAGATAATTAGGGACGGTTAAGACCTAATGAACAAGGAATTAAACAGATAATCAACCAAATAAGTAGGGACAGTTAACAACTAATAGGTGAATAAATAGTGAAAGGTTGCAGAAAATATGGTTTATATAGTTGGCATTGGGCCTGGAAGCCCAAAATATATTATTCCTTTGGCAGTAGAAACTATGGAAAAAGTGGATGTGATTATAGGGTTTGAAAGAGCTACGGCGAGTATACCTAAAACTAATGTTAAAAAGATAGTAGTTAAAACATTAAAGGCTATTATGCATTATATAACAGAAAACATTGATAAAAATATCGCAATAATAGCATCAGGTGATCCATGTTTTTATGGTATAGTAAACTATATAAATAATAACTTTAAAGGTGAAATAGAAATAGTACCTGGTATAAGTTCTTTTCAATATTTAATGTGTAAGCTTAAAAAACCGTGGCAAAATGCTCATCTAGGTAGTATGCATGGAAGGCAAGAAGATTTTATAGAAATTGTGAGTAATCGTGAAATATCTGTGTGGCTTACCGATAAAAGTAATTCACCGCAAGCTTTGTGTAGAAAACTTTTTGATAATAATATAACAGCGACCATATATGTTGGTATGGAATTATCATATGTGGATGAAAAAATTGTAAAAGGCACAGTTTTAGAAATTAAGGATATGGTTTTTGACGATCTTAGTGTGGTTGTTATAGAAAATATAAATTAAATATCTACATGATAATATATTAAAATAATGACTTATAATTAATGTGTTAGTAAAAGGGCATGGGTAGAGACTATTTTACTAAAGATGGAGGGGTATAAATGGCGAAATTATATGGGGTAGGGGTAGGACCTGGAGACAAGGAACTACTTACGATAAAGGCAATAAAAACTATCGGTAAATGTGATGTTATAGTAGTTCCAAGTGCTATGAATGGTGGAAAAAGTATAGCTCATGAAATAGCAGAGGAATATATTAGCAAGGATTCAGAAGTGCTGGTTAAACATTTTCCTATGGGTGGAGCAGAGCAGGAAGAAAAGATTTATGAAGCATTTAAGTCTATTGAAGAGAAATTGAAATCTGGTAAAGATGTGGCCTTTCTAACAATAGGTGATCCATTTGTATATAGCACGTATATATATTTATTGAATTACATAAAGGAAAGTGGATATGAAGTTGAGACGGTTCCTGGTATAACTTCATTTTGTGCTTGCGCAAGCATTGCCAATGAGTATTTAGTTATTGGCAATGAACCGCTTTTAATACTTCCAGCAACTAGGCTTGATACTATAAAAGATGAAAAATTTCTAGTAATTATGAAGGTTTATAAAATCGAAGAAAAAGTTTTAGATTGTCTAGAATCAAAAGGCTATACTTATGTATATATTAAAAGAGCTGGTAGAGAAGGACAAGAAGTCCTTCGATGTCGAGAAGATATATTAAAAAATAAAGAATATATGAGCTTAATAATCGCGAAAAAAGAGTGAGTCAAGACAGAATAAGGTAGGGACAGGTAACAACTAATTCAACAATAATAAAGGATAGGTGAAGTTAATGGTTTATTTTATTGGAGCAGGACCAGGTGATGTGGATTTAATTACAGTGAAGGGAAGAAATATATTATCTGAGACAGATGTGGTTATTTATGCGGGGTCACTTGTAAGTGCTGAGCATATCACATTTTGTAAAAAAGATGTTGTAGTTCATAATTCTGCTTCAATGACTCTTGAGGATGTTATTGAGGTTATGAAAAAAGCACATAATGAGAATAAAAATGTGGTAAGACTTCATACTGGCGACCCAGCTATATATGGAGCAATAAAAGAACAGATGGATGAGTTAGATAAGTTGAATATAGATTATTCTATTGTCCCAGGGGTAAGTTCCTTCTCGGCTGCGGCGGCTGTTATCAAAAAAGAATTTACGCTACCAAGTGTAACCCAAACGCTTATACTTACAAGAGTTGAGGGCAGAACTCCAGTGCCAGAGACTGAAGATCTAGAAAAACTTGCATCAATTGGTGCATCGATGGCCATTTTCTTATCTATAAGTATGATTGATAAAGTTGTTGCAAAACTTAAGGCAGGTTACGGTAGAAACGTTCCAATAGCAGTTATTGAGAGAGCTACATGGGCGGATGAAAGGGCTATTATTGGAACTTTAGATGATATAGCAGAGAAAGTTAAGGAAGCTAAAATAACAAAGTGTGCTCAAATTCTTGTGGGCGATTTCATAGATTGTGAATATGAGAAGAGTCTTTTGTATGATAAGACCTTTACACATATGTTTCGTGAAGGAAAAAAATAGATAGTGAAGGAGAAGTTAAATTGGGGAAATTATATGTAATTGGAATAGGACCGGGCGGACTTTCGCATATGACAATACGAGCAATGGACGCTATTAAAGAAAGTGATATAGTTGTAGGTTATAATAAATATATAGATATGATAAAACCATTACTTGCTGGCAAAGAAATATTTTCAACAGGCATGAAGGGGGAGGAAGAGAGATGCAAAAAAGCATTAGAGCTTAGTCATGACAAGATAGTCAGCGTAGTAAGTACCGGAGATTCTGGGATTTATGGAATGGCAGGACTAATTCTTCAGCTTAGGCTTGATGAGGAAGTTGAAATTATTCCAGGGGTTACTGCATCATCTGCTGCTGCATCAGTACTTGGTGCACCGTTAATGCATGATAACTGCAACATAAGTTTAAGTGATCTAATGACTCCTTATGAATTAATTCAACAAAGAGTAAATTTAGCCGCAGAAGGTGATTTTGTTATATCATTATATAATCCTAAAAGTAAGGGCAGACCTCATTATTTAAGAGAATGTATAAACATAATAAAAATGTACAGAGATGGAAACACTCCAATAGCTGTAGTTAAAAATGCGCTTAGAGAGGGACAAGAAGTAAGTATATCAACACTAGACACTTTTGACGAGAATATAGTTGACATGATGTCAATTGTTATAATTGGTAACAGCCAAAGTTACGTAAAAGATGGTAAATTTATAACACCAAGAGGATATAAAGTTTAGAATAACGCAAAAGGGTGGGGGTGAAGTCGAGGGAAGATTGAGGGACAGTTAGCAACTAATAGACTTTTATCATAATAAAAACAGGGGAAAGTTATTAACTGTCCCCGCTTTTAATCGTGATTCAATCAACTGTTTTATCGTGTTTTTAGGTATCATAAATATTCTTTAGTTGTTAACCGTCCCCATCATTTTCTCTTTTATTTCACAACCAACTATTTTCCCAGGAACATTATTAAGGTGGACAGGAGTGAATGATGATGATAGGTTTAATTGTAGGTACTTCAGAAGGAAAAAATATTCT
>NZ_CALEVF010000332.1 GCF_937920395.1 uncultured Clostridium sp.
TATAATAAAATAATAGATTTAGCTAAAAAAGAAGTGCTAAATGAGAACTCTTTGAATGAATTAAAAAGAATTAATACATCGTTGGAACAAAATAATTTAAGTTATCATAAAGGATTTACAGAGTACTCTAATAAATATTTTAAATTAAAAAAAGAACATAAAAAGTTAACTGATAATGTGGCAGGTTTAATAAAAGAGTATAAAATAATGGTTAGCACACTAGAAAAGAATAATTTAATGTCTGAAGTTCAACAAAAATTAAAAGAAGAAAGAGAAACTGAGAAGATCTCAAGAAGAAATAAAAAAGAAGAATTAGAACTATAAAAAAAAAACAACTACAGTTGTTGTATAGTAAAGAGTATAGTAAAGAGTATAGTAAAGAGTATAGTAGGATTCTGCAAACATAGTGGTACTAATGGTTTGCAGGGCATAAGGGTGGAAGGATTGACTGTTAAGGGTGGAAGGATTGACTGTTAAAGGTGGAAGGATTGACTGTTAAAGGTGGAAGGATTGACTGTTAAGGTGGAAGGATTGACTGTGGAAAGTGGAAATTGACTTTCCACAGTCTACATGTGATAATATACCTATATTGATTATAGGAGGATATTATGGAAAATAAAAAGGGCGGGGAATTAATATGTAGACGACCTGAAACAATTGTTGAAGCAAGATTTAGCTTAACAAAAAAACAGAATGATGTTTTGGATATGGTTTTTGCGTCTATTGAAAATGATGATAATTTGCAATATGAAATTGATATAACTAAGTATGCGAAATTATATAATATACAAGATAAAAGTAATATTTACGGCGATGTAAAAAAAACAGTCAGAACATTTGAAGGTAAAGGATTTTCGGTGACTCAAAAAATTAGTGAAAAGAAAGAAAATAGAATATATTTTGCTTGGTTTTCTAGTATTAATTATCTCGGTGGAGAGGGTAAAATTATAATTGAATTAGGTCAAACTCTTAAAAAACTATTATTAAGTGCTAAAAAAGCTTGCTTTTATCAAATTAAATACCCTATAAATTTTACGAATATTTATAGTAAAAGAATTTATTATTATTTAAAAAGCTTTGAGGATACTGGATGGAGAGTCGATAATTTAGATAGTTTAAGATCCAAGTTAGAATGCCCCAAAAGCTATAATAGGTATGCTGATTTTAGAAAACATGTACTCACTCCAGCATTTGAAGAAATAAATGGTGAAAGTGATATCTCATTTAAGTATGAGGAATTAAAAACTAAACGAAAGGTAACAGGGATTAAATTTTATGTTAAAACAAATAAACCCAAAATATCTAATAAAGATGCTATTAAGTTTCCAGTTGAAACTGCTGAGGAAGAAGTTTCAGCAACATTAATCGAACCAGAAGAAGAAACTCCAATTAAAAAAATTATGGTTATAATGAGTGACAGCAATATAACAGCTCTTGAAGCTAAAAAAATATATGATAGTTCTAAAAAGAATCTTGAAATAATTAAAAAAGTGTATGATGATGGTAAAAACCAAGAGATACCGAATTTTACAGGATGGATGATAAACATGGTTAAGCCAGGGGTTTACATAGAACCAAAGAAAAATCATGCTAAAGGTAGTTTTAATAATTATGAGCAAAGAGAATATGATTTTGATGACTTAGAAAAGAGATTATTAGGGTGGAATAGTCTTCAAAATGATGATGCAGGGGAAAAGTTCAGTCAATTATCAATAAGAGAGGGGGAATAATGGCTACAATAAAACAAAAAGGCACCCTTCTAAAAGAGTACCTTCTATTTCTATACATTATAGTTGGTTTGACAGGGCGGCGTATCCTGTATCTCTGTTAACTACCTTTGCAAGTAGCGCGTTGGGAGCCATTTCCAACTTCAAATCCAAACTATAGTAGTATTATTAACATGTTTATATTTATATTATACATTCTATGATTAAAAAGTGCAATAATATGTTACACTTTTACAATCCTTTTGCTATTTAGTCTATTATCAAGCTTAGCCTCTGTTATTGGATACAATGAAGCGACATATATGTAATTATCAATAGTATCAAATTGAATAGCTAAAAGCATATTATCACCAATTTTTTTTATCAATTCGAGGCTTGTGCCTTCTTTATCAGGAGCGCACCCCACATAATCAGGGTTATTTAGTATATTTTCCATAGTTGACAATAAATTATTTGAAATGGTTTTGCTAAATTTATCTTTATGTTTTTGTATATGTTTTAGTACTCCAGGAGCAGCATATACTTTACCAGGATATTTAAAGTTTTTAAGTGTTGCTATTTCTTCTGTTAATGTACCTATTTTCATATATTCTGATATTTTTCCCATAGTGAATGTGATCCTTTCATAATTTATAATAAGCATAAATGCGTTACTACAAATCAACATAATCTATTTATACTTATTTATAAATTCTAAAATAGCGATAGAAATAAGATCTTTCTGTTTTTCCTTTCTATTTTCTGCAAACGTAGAAAATTCTTCTGCTATTCCTTTATACATTTTGAAGCTTCTAGTGATTACTTCACCATTTAACTTAATATCATTTATATTGAGTTCTGGCACCTCAATTATATTTGTATTAGTTTGTTTTTTATACCAACCTACCATTTCTTTTAGATCTCCAGTTAGAGATAAAAGTTCTTTGAATTCAGTCGGTAGTTCAAAAGTATTCTTTGGTATACTTTGAATTTCTTTTAAATTAATTTGAGTAGTTTGTTGATGTGGTTCTTGATTTTCAAGTGGTTCAGCATAGGCTGGATTTACGATACCTTTGTTTAATTGTTCGTAATTTACCTTGGTAGTTGAAAAGATTACTTTCTCACTACTTTCAGTATCATAAAAAAAAGTTGATTTATTATATACTATATTTGTTTCTTTAATTGTTTCAGAAAAGTCTTTTCTATTTATACCAAATTGTCTTATAAATTTATCGGTAGGTATTTTTTCTTCTTTGATTCTAATTTTATTGTTTTTTGTATTTTCATTTATTGCCTGAGCTATTTCTTTTAATTTTTCTATTGGCAGGTCTAATTTTTTAGGTTTACTCATTTTCCTATCCCCCACTATTTAAGGTTACTTTTAAACTACTTTAGTTTACTTTTTATTTTATCATAAAAATTTATTTAAAAAAACAAATTTATTATACAAATAACTACAATTCTATAAATAGAAATTTTCTATGCTCTTATCATTTATATCCTCATTGATTCCAATATATCTTAAAGTAACACTGGGGGAGGAATGATTGAATATTTGTTGAAGTAGTGCAACATCTTTATTTTGCTTATAGTGCCAGTAACCAAAGGTCTTTCTTAGGGTGTGAGTGCCTATCTCTTGAAGTCCAATATGCTCCGCTGCACTATTAAGTATTCGATATGCCTGGACTCTACCAATGGGCTGATTTTCACCTTTTCTACTCTGGAATAAATAATCTTCCTCCGACATTAGTCTAATATATTTATCTATCTCTATTTTTAAGGATGAATTTATTAAAAACCTCTTAATTTTATTTGTTTTTTGCTCTATTATTTTAATATGTGTTTTATCTTTCAAATCTTTAACTTTAAGTTCTAATATATCACCGATCCGAAGACCTGTATTAATCCCAACAACAAACAGTAAGTAGTTTTTATATCCTGTCTTCAATAATTCCATTTTCATTTCTTCAAGCTTTTCTCTATCCCTAATTGGCTGAACTAGCTTCATGATCTACAACTCCTTAATATTATAATTAAGACTGTTATATTACATTCAATGTAACAAGTCAATTCATTATGTTACATTCAAAATGAAATTTTTAAGGAATAGGCAATAGCCCCAATGTGAATGTAACTCAATTACCATTGTGTTACATTCACTTTGTTAATATGAACTTAAATCAAGTAACGCCCTATTATTTAAATAGGGCGTTACTTGATTTGAAATATAAGAATATGTTAAACTAACTTATTGCATGACTGAGATATTATTAGTCTAAATCCCTCTTTTTTAGCTTATATAGGCAAAGTTCGCCTTTGTAGATAAATAACGAACTTTATAAATAAACAGATAAATCTACTCATTTATTTGTTCCAAAATTATACTATTTCTAATTATGATAATTTAAAAACTTTGAGTCTTAGTTTGTTTATATATATTTTTCACAATATCCTCTAAACTTTTATCAATTATATGTATATCTTTTATTTTATAATTTTTGGCTAAATATGTTATAGCATCTCCAGAATTTATTTCAGCTCTATTACATTTAATAACTTTTTTGTTTTCTTC
>NZ_CALEVF010000333.1 GCF_937920395.1 uncultured Clostridium sp.
GAGATCTTAGTTTCCCATTAATTTTTGGTATAGGAGTTGGATGTTATTCTTCAATTTTTATAGCAAGCCCTATGTGGGTACTTCTTAAAAAAAGAGGTAAGAAAGCTAGAGTTTAATAAGGTAAACAGTAATATGGGTTAAACAATTTTAAATAAAGGACAGAGAAGTAGGATGTATTAATTACTTCTTTGTTTTTTTTATTTTACATAATAGAAAACAATAATTAATATATTTTTTATTAATATTGAGGAGTTTTTAGGGTGGATTTTTTTAAAAACATGCAAAAAAATAATAATGATTTTATAGAATACAACATGTATAATCCATTTTTATTAAAGGGAATGAAGGATGCATTAAATAGGATTATAAAAGCAATAAATCATAGAGAAAAAATTGTTTTATATGGGTTTTATGATGTGGATAGTATTACTGCAATATCCTTATTAATGTTAGTTCTAAAGTTTGTAAACGCTGATGTTGAGTATTTTATACCAGGTGAACTTAATGAAAATCGTGATTTAGTTGAAAAAGATATTACAGGACATATAAAATATTTAGGACCGGGACTTATAATAACATTAGGGTGTGGTACTAATTCAATTAGTGAAGTTGAACTGTGTAAAAGTATTGGGATAGATGTTATAATAACTGATTTTCACAAACCACTTAAACATGTCCCACAGACTATAGTTGTTAATCCAAAGCAAAAGGGATGTAATTATCCATTTAAGGAGTTATCCACCTGTGGGATGACATTTAAACTAGCTCAAGCAATTTCAGCTTACTATAAAATGAAATCCGTAAACAAATATATGGATTTGGTAATGATAGGCACTATATATAGCAAGAAAAAGCTTGAAAGTGAAAATAAAATAATAGCTGAAGAAGGTATAAAACAATTAAATTGTACAACTAATTATGGAATTTGTGCATTGATAAAAATACATAATATTAATATTATTAATGAAGAAACAGTTTTTAAATTAGCATCGACAGTAAAACCAACAATTAATCCAGTTGGAAGAATGGATAATGCTAAAATTGTTGTTGAGTTATTTATAACAACAGACAAAAATAGGGCACTACAAATATCAAAATATTTAGATATGGAACTTAAAAATAGTATATAATGTTTAGTGTATGGCAAGAGTTAAAATAATGAAGTGTTAACTTATTTGTATAAATGATTTAATTTAGGGGGATAACAATGGATTTGAAAAATAGTATTAGAGTAATAGATGACTTTCCAAAAAAAGGTATTAGTTTTAAAGATATAACTACCATTTTGCAAGATGGAGAGGTTCTTAGGCAGACAATAGATGCAATTGCCAAATATTTAAAAGATAAGAAAGTGGATGTTATAGTAGGACCAGAGGCGAGAGGCTTTTTATTTGGTGTACCTGTAGCTTATGCACTTGGAGCAGGATTTGTACCAGTTAGAAAACCTGGCAAGTTACCTTATGAAACACTTCAAATTGAGTATGAACTGGAATACGGAACTGATAAACTTGAAATACATAAAGATGCAATAAAGCCTGGACAAAGAGTAGCTATTGTAGATGATTTGCTTGCTACTGGTGGTACTGTTGCAGCGGTAACAAAACTTATAGAACAAATGGGTGGAAATGTTATTTCTTTAAATTTTGTAATAGAACTTACAGATCTTAATGGAAAAGAGAAACTTAAGGATTATGACATAATGTCTCTTGTGAAATATAACATTTAACTACATTTCAGAAGAGTCTCCAACTTCTATTAGTGGGTGTTATATGCCCTAATAAATAGAAAACTTCATTGGTAGTATAAATATTCTTCTGAAGTCGTTAATATTGCAGCTCCGCAGGAGATGATTTGATCTGATTTATTTAGTGGATAAATTTAAATTGCATAATTCTACAAATTATTATATAATATTAGTAAAAAGTATTGGCTGGTTATTTAACCAGCCTTTGATTTTAGGAGTGTATAAGCATGTTAGAAAAATTATTATCTAAGATTGAAAATAATTGTAAGAATGTAGACAAAGAACTTATTATTAAAGCCTTTAATTTTTCTTATGCTGCACATAAGGAGCAAAAGAGAGAGTCTGGTGAACCATATATAGTTCATCCATTAGAAGTAGCATGTATTTTAGCAGAAATGGGGCTTGATACTAGTACAATTGTTGCGGGCTTACTTCATGATGTAATTGAAGATACAGTATATACTTTTGAAGATGTAAGTATGGAATTTAATATAGAAGTAGCAAACTTGGTGGAAGGCGTGACTAAGCTTGGTCTCATAAAGTATAAGACTAAGGAAGAGGAACAAGCTGATAATGTTCGTAAAATGTTACTTGCTATGGCAAAAGATATTAGAGTTATTCTTATTAAGCTTGCAGATAGACTTCATAATATGAGAACTCTTAAGTACATGCCAATTGCAAAGCAAAAACAAAAGGCAAAAGAAACTTTAGATATCTATGCTCCACTAGCACATAGACTTGGAATGTCAAAAATAAAATGGGAACTTGAGGATTTATCACTTAGGTATTTAAACCCGAATGAGTACTATAATCTAGTAAGAAAAATTGCGGAAAAAAGAGTTGAGCGTGAAGAAAATATTAACAATATAATGAAAGAATTAAAATATAATTTAAATATTGTTGGAATAGAAGCTGATCTTGATGGAAGACCAAAACATTTTTATAGCATTTATAGAAAAATGGTCACTCAAAATAAAACTATAGATCAAGTTTTTGATTTGACTGCGGTTAGAATTTTAGTTAAGGATATTGGTAATTGTTATGCAGCTTTAGGTATAGTACATACGGTTTATAAACCAATTCCAGGAAGATTTAAAGATTATATTGCTATGCCAAAACCGAACATGTATCAGTCACTTCATTCAACAGTAATAGGACCACATGGGAAACCTTTTGAAATACAAATTAGAACATATGAGATGCACAAAACTGCGGAGTATGGTATTGCAGCTCATTGGAAATATAAAGAGGGTACAGATCAAAGTGATGATAAAAATCTTGATTCTAAACTTTCATGGCTAAAGGATATTCTTGAGTGGCAAGGAGAAACTTTTGATGCAGAAGAATTTATGGAAGGATTTAAAATTGATTTATTCTCAGATGAAGTTTTTGTATTTACACCAAAAGGCGAGGTTATTAACTTGCCATTAGATGCAACTCCAATTGATTTTGCATATAGGATCCATACAGATATTGGTAATAAATGCATGGGGGCAAAAGTAAATGGAAGAATGGTGCCACTAGAATATCATTTAAAAACTGGAGAAATAGTTGAAGTCATAACTTCACCTACGGCCAAGGGACCTAATATAGATTGGCTAAATATTACAAAAAGTAATCAAGCTAAGAGTAAAATTAAGGCTTGGTTTAAAAAGTCCAAAAGAGAAGAAAGTATTGAAAAAGGTAAAGAATTATTAGAGAGAGAATCCAAAAGACAAGAATATAATTTTGCAGTTATTGCTAAGGGTGAAGCAATAGAAAAAATATATAAAAAATATAATTTTAGAAGTTTAGATGATTTGTTTGCGTACGTTGGAGTTGGAGATATTATGCCTTCAACTATAGTAAATAGATTAAAAGAGGTTTATGAAAATAAAAATAAACAAGAAGATATGACAGTTGAGGATATTGAACAAACAATAACAAAGTCAACAAACAAAGATGCTAAAAAGAAATTGGATTATTCAGGACTAATAGTTAAAGGTGAAGGAAATCTACTTGTACGTTTCGCTAAATGTTGTAATCCAGTTCCGGGAGACGAAATAATAGGTTATATAACAATGGGTCGTGGAGTTTCTGTTCATAGACGTGATTGTAAAAATGCTAAATCACTAATAAAAAATGAAGCAAATAAGATGGTTGAAGTAAGTTGGGGAGTATCTGAGGGAAAAGGTTATATCACTGAAATCCAAATTAAAGCAGATGATAAATATGGTCTATTATCTAGTATCATGGAGATAATAACATTAACTAAAACTCAACTTTATTCAATAAACGCAAAAACTTTAAAGAACAATGTTGCTTTAATAAATATAAAGTTAAAAGTTGCAGGTATAGATAATTTGAAAGAGTTACAAAAGAAAATTGCTAAATTATCTGGTGTATTAGAAGTTTATAGAATTAAAAATTAAAAACTGTTTTACTTGATTTAGGAGATGTATTTATGAGAGCTGTAGTTCAAAGAGTTAATTCATCAAGGGTTGAAGTGAGTGGTAAAGTAGTAGGTCAAATAGGGTTTGGCTTAAATGTTTTGCTTGGAATATGCGATGGAGATACGGTAGAAGATATATTGTACCTAAAGGATAAAATTTTAAACCTTAGAATCTTCGATGAAGATGGTAAAATGAACAAATCTCTAATAGATGTTGGGGGAGAACTTCTTATAGTCTCACAATTTACATTATATGGAGACTGTAGAAAAGGTAGAAAACCTAGTTTTATGAGAGCTCTTGGTGGCGAGCAATCAGAAAAACTATATTTAGAGTTTGTAAAACAATGTACAGAAGTCTTAGGTGAAGTTAAAACTGGAATTTTTGGGGCAGATATGCAGGTTTATATACAAAATGATGGTCCAGTAACTTTACTTTTAGAAAGTAAGAAAGATTTCTAGGAGGGTAAGAATGCAAATTAAAAAAATAATAGCGGGAATATATGGAGCAAATTGTTATATATTAATGGATGATAAAACAAAAGAAGCAATAGTAATTGATCCAGGTGGTGATGCTAATGATATTGTTAAAGTAATAAACAATATGGGCGCCAAAGTTAAGTATATACTTTTAACTCATGGTCATGTAGATCATACATCGGGTGTTTGCGAAATTAAAGCGATAACAAATGCAATAGTTTGTATAAGCAAAAAGGATGATGATTTAATAACTAAAGGAGAATATTTATTTGGTCCTCTTATCAAAGGTGGTGCAGATAAATTTTTAAATGATGGGGATATAATAAAAGTTTCAAATATTCAAATTACTTGTCTAGATACTCCTGGTCATACACCTGGTGGTATGAGCTTTTTAACAGAAAAGTGTGCTTTTACTGGAGATACACTTTTTGCAGGATCTATTGGAAGAACAGATTTTGCAGGGGGGGACTTTAATGCTATAATTAATAGTATTAAAACTAAGCTTTTATGTATTCAAGGTGATACAATAGTGTATCCAGGTCATGGTCCGATTAGCACAATAAATAAAGAGAAATTAAACAATCCATTTTTACAGGAATAATATGGTGTATAATACATTATAATTTTATATGCTATGTTTATTAAGGAGTTAAGATGATAAGAGTAAAATTAAGTGACAAACAATTTAATTATGATGTATTTCAAATAATAAATTTATTTTACTTTTTTCCCGATATTAAATTCGTAGAAGAAGATTATGATTTTAATATTAATGTAGGGGAAACTATAGTAGATATACAAGGTGAGCCTGAGAATTTTGAATATATGGTTAATAATTCATATAAAATTAAAGATGAAGTTAAAAAAGCCGTTTTTTTATATTTTTCAAAAATAACATCTCAGGAATTTCCTTGGGGTACAATAATAGGGATTAGACCTTCTAAAAAGGCTCTTGATTTGCTTGAAAAGGGAGTAACGGACGATAAAATAATCTCAGAATTTAAAGAAAAACATGTTACAAGAGAAGATAAAGCACGTCTTTGTATTGATGTTGCAAAGTTCGAGCAAAGTATTGTTAATAAGAAAAAGAATAATATAAGTATTTATATTGATATGCCATTTTGTCCTACTAGGTGTATATACTGTTCTTTTACTTCTAATCCTATTAGTAAATGTAAAAATATTGTTATGCCTTACCTTGAGGCATTATATTATGAAATTACAGAAATGGGTAATTATGTACGCGTAAAGAAGCTTAACATTGAATGTGTATATTTTGGAGGGGGTACCCCTAAGATCGGAAGAGCGTCGTGTAGGGAAAGA
>NZ_CALEVF010000334.1 GCF_937920395.1 uncultured Clostridium sp.
ACTGTATAGTATACTATAATTCCCTTTACGACAACTATCTTAACACATAGGGGTTCCTAAAGGTACGTACTCACCAGGTAAAAGGGTTAACCTAGAAGTAGACAGTGATTTAGTACTAATCACTGATATAGAAACAAAAATATTGATTACAAAACATAAATTAAACAAAGAAAAAGGCAAGCTGATAAAGATAACTCATCCCGAAAGAGAGAGGGATACAAAGCTTGAAGATATGTATAATGAAGTTTTAATTCTGCTTGGCGGTGGTAACAATTCAATACAGTTTTTAAACAGTATAAAAGAGCTAAAACCCAGGTATATGAAGGATCAACTAAGTGTTATTAAAAAATCCGTTGCAGCTACTTCCGCAGCAATAATAAGTGACTCTTTGGATTACTGTATTAAACGAAATTTATTCAGTGCTACCCTTTTTAATGACACAATATTATTTATAAAGGATAAACAAAAGACTTATGAAAATGTTAAACAGCCTCAAATTAATCCTATCCCTAAAAAGTATAGAAATATTAAGACACAGGTCAGAGACACCAATGAATACAAACAGGCAATGGAGGGATAAAAATGGGCAAAATAGAGGATTTAAAGCAACATGGACAAACACTTAAGCTTTATAATCTATGCCAGTGTGTAGAGGAATTAATAAAGGATGCGGAGCTTAAGGATTGCTCTTATCAAGAATTTTTGGAAACAGTGCTTGAAGGAGAAATAAAGACTAAAGAAAAAAGGGCACAGGAGATACGTTTAAAGAATGCCTGTTTCCCATCTCTAAAGACTTTGGATAATTTTGATTTTGATTTTCAAAAATCAATTTCCAAGAAAAAAATTAACAGACTACTTGATATGGATTGGATAGACGACATCTTCAATTTGATTTTTTTGGGGCCGCCAGGCGTTGGTAAAACTCACATCTCAGTTGCTCTAGGATACAAAGCTATTGAGATGGGCTATAGAGTTACGTACACTACGATGGATCATCTAATGTACGCGCTAAAGACCTCTGATATATCAAGGAAAAGTAAGAGCAAAGCAAATAAAATTCATTCCTCAGAACTTGTTATTATCGACGAATTATGTAAAGCTTCACATAATTCGTCTTATGAGAAGTTAAATATTATGCAAAGTTAAGAACTAAAGCCCTTAAAATACAACAGTTTCTTTGTTTTTAACTTTACATAATAATGTAGTGCTATAGTAGTGTTAAAATATATTTATTAAAATTGGAGGTAATTTATGAGTAACCCTACTGTAATTTCGTTAGTGGATTTAATTAAGGAAGCTACACAACATTTGAATGAATTAAACTATTCAGAAGGAACAAAACTGCATTACACACTTAAATGGAAGCATCTCCTACAATATGCAAACCATAATAATGTAGATACATTTTCATTAAAGCTGGGCTATAAATTTTTAGAGAGTCATTATGGAATAAGAGCAGATATGAAGCTTAAAGCTTCTGAGGTACACTCTGTTCGTACAGTTAAAGTTTTATATGAATTCATTAATCATAATAAATTTTACAAATGTCATCAACCAAAAGGTAAAGAATCACCCTCCCAATTCAATTCTGTTTTAGAAGAATATATTCAGTTACAGCATGACATACAATTAAGTGAAAGAACAATACAAGGAAAAAGAATAATTCTAATCAACTTTTTATCTTTTATATCCAAACAACAAGTAAAGTGTATTAATGAGCTGACTTCTAAGCATGTTTTACTATATATTCATACCTTATCTTCATATTCACAAGCAACTAAATCAGGAATTCTATTTACACTTCGTGATTTTTTAACTTTTCTTTATTCAAGTGGCTATACAATCGAGCGGATTAATAAACTATTTCCTGTTATATTTTCAAACAAATTTGAAAGGATTCCCTCATATTATTCATCGGATGAAATGCATAAAATATTGAATTGCATAAATAGAGACACCGTTATTGGGCGTAGAGATTATATTATTATTCTTTTAGCTGTTCAACTTGGACTGCGCGCTGGTGACATTAGGAATCTTCGATTCAACAGCATTAAATGGAACATTGATGCAATAGAATTTATTCAAGAGAAAACCAAAAATTCTCTCCAGTTGCCACTATTAGAAAATCTAAAATATGCTCTTCTAGATTATATAAAGAACAGCCGTCCAAATTCAGATTCTAATTTTATTTTTGTTCGTCATAGAGCACCATTTATTCCATTTACTACAGGCAATGTGTTCTTTGAGACTCTTAATAAATATATGAAAGCGGCAGCTATTTCTATTGATAACCGAAAACATGGGCTCCATTCTATGAGACATAGCATGGCAAGTAATCTTTTAAGACATAATACTCCACTTCCTATTATTACAGGTATCCTTGGACATGTAAATACAAATACTACAAGATTATACTTACGTATTGATATTGAACAGCTACGTTCAGTAGCTTTAGAGGTGCCAGATGAAAGATAAAGAAAAACAGTTTATTTTTAATGGTCCATACGGAGATTCTTGTTACCTTTATGTAGATTATAAAAGAAGTCTTGGCTATAAATTTGGGGAATCATCCCTTTATAGCCTACGATATATGGATGATTTTTTTAAGAAATATTCCATAGGTATTCCTTTCTTAACAAAAGAAATGGCTGAAGACTATACTGCAAGACGTGGTAATGAGTCAGCAAAAACACAACATACGAGAATGAGCTTGATACGCCAATTCGCAATATTTATGAATAATACTGGTTATGTGTTTTTTGTCCATCCTAAAGAGTTAATACCTATAGTTAAAAAGTTTACTCCATATATATTTACCCGTGATGAAATTAATAGGATTCTAAAAGTTGTAGATAATTTAGCAGCTACTCCATGGAGCGTTCATTATCACTTGATATATCCTATGCTTTTTCGGATGCTGTATTGCTGTGGATTGCGTATTAATGAAGCTTTATGTTTAAAGAACTCAGATGTTGACGTAGAGAATGGAATACTTACAGTTACAAAAGCAAAGCTAAATACCAGTAGACTTGTTCCTATGTCAAAATCGTTAACTGATTACTGTAAGATATATGTTATAAAAATGGGGTTAGATATGAATAGCACAGGCTATTTTTATCCTTCAAGGGATCGAGGAAAATATAATCGCAACCCAGTTTATGTTAAATTAAAACAGTTTATGAAGGAAGCAAATATTTTTACTGATGGATCTGTTGGACCTCGAGTTCATGACTTACGACATACTTTTTCAGTCCATGCACTAGAAAAAATGGTGGCTGATGGACAGGATATTTATTGTGCACTTCCAGTCTTAAGCACTTATTTAGGGCATCGTGGAATAGAAAGTACAGAAGGCTATCTAAGACTTACACAAGAAGCCTATGCTGGGATTATTAATTCAATGAGTCCTTTATATGAAAGTGTTTTTCCGGAGGTGACATTTGTTGAAGAGTAATGATTTTGCTACATATTTGTCATCATACTTTTTAAAGTACATGCCACTGCAAAGCGGTTACAGCGATAATACAATTAAGTCTTATCGAGATACATTTATTATTTTTCTTAGGTATAGCAAAGATATATTGGGCATAAATCCAGAAAAACTTAATTTCACTATAATTAGTAAAAATTTTATTATTGATTTTTTAATTTGGTTAGAAATTAAAATGAAGTCCTCTATTTCAACTAGAAATCAGAGACTAGCTGCTTTACACTCTTTCTTTAGATATGTTCAGATTGAGGCACCAGAATACATGGAAACGTGCAATGATACTCTATCAATTCGTTCAAAGAAAACACCATCGCCAGGAATGAACTACTTATCAGTAGATGCTATTAAAGAACTTTTAGCTTCACCTGATATAAAATCAAAACATGAGCGCAGGGATTTAGCAGTTCTTGCTTTACTGTATGATACTGGTGCAAGAGTACAAGAAGTGGCTGATTTAGTTATTTGTAATATTCGAATAAAAATTCCAGCAACAATTCAATTAACTGGCAAGGGCAATAAAACCCGTATTATACCTTTAATGCCTCAAACTATGAATATAATAAAATGTTATATGGTAGAAAATAATTTGTTGATTGAATCATGTATTAATAAACCATTATTTTATAATAAGGGGAATAAAAAACTAACAAGAGCAGGCATATCCTATATTTTAAACAAATATGTAGAGATAGCAAGAAAAAATCATTCTGATTTATTCCCTCAAAAAGTAACACCTCATGTATTGAGAAGAAGTAAGGCAATGCATCTCTTAGAAAGAAACGTTAATTTGATTTATATTAGAGATTTTTTGGGGCATGCATCTGTGACTACTACGGAGATTTATGCAAAATCAAACCCTGAGGTAAAACGTAAGGCTATTGAACAGGCAAGTCCGAGTTTATTACCAGATGAGAAATATTCAAAGAAAGCAAAACAGGATTTGCTTGATTGGTTGAAGACAATAATTTAATATTTTTATGTGAAGTTGAATGTTGGCAATCCTTAGGAGAATCAGTAATTTAGCATACAACTTCACATAATATTTAACTTCTCATAAGACGAAGTCGGGTATCTCCCTATAACACGTGATGAAGCCAATCTATTTTTTAAACTTGTATCAGAGCTCTACGAGCAGACATCTATAATTATCACATCAAATAAAGGATTTGAAGACTGGAATGAATTACTAGGTGACCCTGCTTTAACAACTGCAATATTAGATAGACTGACTTATAAATGTGAACTTTTCAACATTACTGGCAAAAGTTATAGATTAGAACATAGACAATCATTATCTTAAATGTTAATTATTAACTGGGATTTATTCAAGGAAATTATTTTCCTAAATTTCATGGAAAGTACTTGCCATTTACA
>NZ_CALEVF010000335.1 GCF_937920395.1 uncultured Clostridium sp.
TGCAAAGACCAGTCGCATTTTCAAACTGGGTAACAACTGACCCATTAAAACATCCCAATGAACCATACAAAAATGAGGACTTGGTAACAGTTAATGTGGAACATGTTAAATACCATAATACTTTTAAGGCAGGTATGTTTGCATCTTATCATGTGTACCCTTATTACCCAGATACCTTCAGTCTTCAGACTAATTATGTTAAATTCAAAGGTACGGATGGAAAACCAGATCCTTATTTAGCTTATTTAGAGGAGATTAAAAAATTTCATACTATGCCTGTTTTAATATCGGAATTTGGTATTCCAGCTTCAAGGGGTAAAGCACATGAAAACAAAGTAACGGGATTTAATCAGGGATTTGTAGATGAGAAAGCTCAAGGGAATATGTTAGTGAAAATGATGAATGATATACATTTCGCTGGTCTTGCTGGAGGATTAGATTTTTCGTGGCAAGATGAATGGTTTAAGAGAACATGGAACAATAATGATCTTGACTTGCCAGATTCTAGACCATTCTGGCTTAATGCACAGACAAATGAACAACATTTTGGTCTTTTAGCACTTGATCCAGGAAATAAGAAAAGCATCTGTTATATTGATGGTATTTATGATGATTGGGTCAATGATAAACCACTAGTTACAAGTGATAATACTAAACTTTATGTCAAAAGTGACGAAGCGTATGTATATTTAATGATAGATGATAAAAATTATGATTTTAAAAATGACACTTTATTGATACCCATAGACACAATAAATGGGCAGGGTAATAAAAAATTCCTTCCTTATAAGACAACGTTTAGCAGCGGTGCAGATTTCGTAATTAAGATTCATGGAAAAAATGATTCACACATCCTAGTAGATTCATACTATGACAATTATTATTTTAGATATGGTGTTTTAACAAGTCTAATAAAAACACAACCATCTTATGAAATTAAAAATACAGGAAGATTCAACCATATAATGCTAAATCTTAATAAAGAATTTGTTGTACCAAAGCTAGGGACTACTATTCCTTTTACTGGTTATGAGACTGGATTACTTAAATATGGCAATGCAAATCCAAAGGATACTGATTTTAATTCGCTTAGTGATTTTAATTATAATAATGGGAAAATCGAAATAAGAATTCCGTGGCAACTACTTAATGTTATGGATCCATCTGGGAAATATGTGATTGATGATATGTATGCACAAGGAAAAATATCACCGTTAAAAGTGGATGGGTTTAAATTTGGAGTAGAAAACATGAAAAATGGTGGATCTGCGAATTTAACAATGAGTGAATATGATTGGAAACCATGGGAAAAGCCTACGTATCATGAAAGATTAAAACCTTCATATTACATCTTACAAAAGGCATTACAAAAATTAAAATAAAAACTTTTCGATCAAATAATAAATAGTAAATGAGGAATGAATATGGGAATAAGACATATTAAGATTAAAATATTAATTTTTGTATCATTATTTTTAGCATTATTGACACCTTTTATATTGTGGAGGATTATGCCAAAGAAGAATCTTCAAATAGTTGTATTAAATAAAACTTTTCCTATTCTATCGTCATCAAAGGGTAAAATAACCGGATTAGATTATAGCAAACAAAGTGGACTATTTTGGGCCATGGATCACCTTAGAATAAAAAATCCAGATACTAATAAATTGTATAATACGACTAAAGATTATTATGGAAATTTTGTTGTTGATGGAAAACTTTCAAATAAACCTCTAAGTAAATTAATAAAAGTGCCAGACGTAATTTATATTTCAGATACCTATGGAACAGGTGACTCTAAAATCAATGGTAAAGAAGCAAAGGGTATTTCGGGCCTTACTAAAGATGAAGTTGGCTTAATTGCAACATCGGCCGCTAAAGGAACAACTATTATTGGGGAATATAATATAGCAAAAGAGCCTACAAAGGCAAGTGTGTCGAATGAACTTTCTGATATATTTGGAGTTAACTTTACTGGCTGGGCAGGCAAGTTTTTTACTGATTTGTCATCTACTCATGATGTTCCAAATTGGATTAAAACAATATATGAATCACAATACGGTAAAAAGTGGGACATAACTGGCGCAGGAATAGTAATAGCGGGGAATAATAGAATTATAATTCTTAAACAGGGAAAAGACTTTAAAGGAAAATCAATAAACTTTTCAATGACCAGCGGCAAAGGGTTTAATCTAAAAACTATTAATTATTATAACTGGTTTGAAATTGTAAAACCAAAAGACGATAAATCAGTTATTGCTTGGTATGATTTGAATTTGACAGCTGAC
Organism: uncultured Clostridium sp.; assembly: GCF_937920395.1. Classification (GTDB taxonomy): domain Bacteria; phylum Bacillota; class Clostridia; order Clostridiales; family Clostridiaceae; genus Clostridium_AD. Next base: position 2,289 of record NZ_CALEVF010000335.1, read on the forward strand.
GGAGCAAAACAAATGAAATTATTTGGACTAGGAGAGAAATTTGCTGCAATTATCATGAATAAATCTAGTGTTAAAAAAACATATTACTTTGCTGGTGATTTTTGTGACTATAGGGAAACTGTAAAAGCATATTCATTTTTAGGTGCAGCAAATTTATATAAAATGTTCAGCATTGATAGTGAAGGCGATAATTCATATTTTTATTGGAATTTTTATCAACCGTTTATGTCAAAGGTATTAAAAGAACTTAAACCATTGGACAAAAATATTGTTTTTAAGTCTAACGAAGGGATTACTAAAGATGGTACGAATCTTGCGTCAAAGGTTTCTTCTAAGTATATGTCTGTTTATCAAAATGGAGTTTGGAATAAGATGTACGTGAAAGGAGTGGATATAGGAACTTCCATGCCAGGTATTGCTAAAGGAAAATTTCCAAGCGATAACATAGTATATTCGTCGTGGCTCCAAAAGATAGGAAAGATGAATGTTAACTGCATAAGAGTTTATACACTTATGCCTTGTGGATTTTATCGTGCACTTGATATTTATAATTCTCTTAATCCAGATAAGAAGTTATATTTGTTTCAAAATATATCGGTAAAGGATCAGAAAAAGGATCAAAATTTTATTAGTAAAGATTATAAAAAAGCTTACCAAAAGGCTACGCAGGATACTATTAATGCTATTCATGGAAAAACATCAGTTAAAATAAATGATGGACAAGATTCAGATTTATATATTAATGATGTTTCAGGGTACGTACTTGGATATTTAGCAGATCCAGGCTTAAACACAACTAATGTGATAGCAACTAATAAAGCCAATCCACTATATAAATATAAAGGAGAATATGTTTCATCTGGAATTAATTCTAATCCGACAGAATCATGGCTAGCATCCATTAGTGATGAAATATATAAATATGAGCAAAAGGTGTACAAGATGCAACATCCAGTGGCAATTACAATGATACCGGAACTTGATGTTCTTCATCACGATAAGGCAGGGGTTAACAGGATTGATGACTTGGCTACAATTGATATTAATAATATTAACATTTCAAGCAAGGTTAAGTGTGGATTCTTTGGTGCTTATAACATTTTCCCTGATCATCCAGGGTTTATGGCGGGGGAAACAGGTAAGGTTAAACCTGGATATACTTTCTACAAACAATACATGGACAAGTTTATGAAAACTCAAAAAAAATATCCTGTTTTAGTAAGTGAATTTGGTATTCCTACAAATATGGGGGCAGCTCGAATAAAAGGACTTGGATACGCAAAGGGTGAAAATAGTGAGGTTATACAAGGACAAGGAATAGCAACTATGATGAATATAATAAAAAACAGCGGCTGTATGGGTGGTCTTATTTATGAATGGGCTGACGAATGGGGGAGCAGTGGGCCTAGCACAGCGTCTTTAATGATACCGTCTGAGAGAAGTAATTTATGGCATAACATGATTGAACCTGCTCAGAATTATGGGATTTTAGCTTTAGAATCACCAGTTCCCAAAGACTATTCTACAACGATCAAGGCAGTAAAACCCTTACAATCAATAGCATATACAGCAGATGAATCTTACCTGTATATAAAATCAAGTTTTGACAAATTACCTGATTTTAATAAAAAAAGTTTGTTGATTTATTTGGATACTATTGATAAAAGGAAGGGAGAACATATGCTAACACCTAATAAAAATGAAAATTGGTCAGGTGTTGAGTATGAAATTAACATACAAAATAAAAATAAGGCCAATCTATTGGTAACACCAACTTATAATACAAGTAAAGGATCTTATTATACTAGTTTGACAACTACTAGTATTTTTGAAAATGAATCCACTTTGGTGCAAGGGAACTTTGATGATAACATTAATAATTTTTATTTTGAGGGTACTAGGCTTTATATAAGAATCCCATGGACACAATTAAACGTTACAGATCCATCTAGCCTACTAGTATTAGATGACAAGAAAAATAAAGGGACAGTTAATGTGATAGATAAGTTAAGAGTGAGAACAACTGAAGGTATAGTGGGGTCTGTTATTATTAAGGATAAAATAACGAAAAAGATAGATTATCATTTCCCAAAAAACATTTATGATTCAGGAAATAGAGCATTTACTTGGAGCACTTGGGAAAAGCCAAATTATGTTTCACGTAATAAAAAAAGCTATGATATTATAAAAACAATCCTTGCACCTTAACTTAAGGTAAGGAGCATAATTAATGATTTGTTATAAAAATACAGATAGAAAGGGGAATAAATATGGATAAAACAGCATCGTATTTATTGATTATTTCAGCAGGATTATTGGTGATTTATAGTGCTTTAATTATTTATGTGTGGTTTTTTAGATACTTCAGTGATTTAACAACTAATAAAGAAAAAGGGAACTTAGAGAGGATGTTTTCAAGAATTTTAAAAGTTACAAATAATGAAACAGTTAATTTTGGAAACATAAAAGAAGTTCAAGAACTTACGTCATTTGTTAAAGGGAGTGGTTCAAGAAAAGAATCATTAATTAATATAATCATTAATTATGAGGATGATTTTATTGAAACTAATCATCCTTTATTAATGAATTTATGTGAAGTAACAGAAATTAAATCATACTTAATAAAGAGGCTTACTTCAAAAAGTTCTTTTAAAAAATCATTAGCTTGTCGTCAGCTGGGTATTTTAAAACTTGAAAATACTGCGAAATATATTCGTAAACTTAGTTATTGTAAAGATAAGGATGTCAGATATAATGTATTTCTAACTCTTGCAAAACTTGGTAACTTAGAAGGGATAGTGGACATATTAACAAAAGACTATGAAGATGTACACTTATCTCACCGGGCGGTTATTGAGATAATTTCATCTTTTACTGGATCAAAACAAGAGTTGTTTCAAAAAACTTTACCACTTAGTGATGATTATGTCAGAGGAGTTTTAATAAAAGCTGCTGCCCAATATAAAATTGAAGGACTTAGAGATTATTATATTAAATATTTAAAGAGTGAGGATAAGAATCTTAGAATAGCATGCATTAGAGCTTTGTGTGATCTTAAAAATTCTAATAATGAAGAGTATATAATAAATATGCTTTACGATAAGCAGTGGGAAGTAAGAGCAGCAGCTGCAAAAAGTCTCCAAACAATTGGTACGAGTAGTAGCTTTGTTGCACTTGCAAAAACTGCTGGCGATAGTGAATGGTGGGTAAGACATAACGCTGCATGTACTCTTATTTTACTCAATGGTGGAAAAGAATATGCGACAAATATAATAAATTCCAAGGATAAATACGCAAAAGAAGCCGTTGAAAATGCTATAGAAATGATATCATAATCAAAATTTAGTCTAAAACTAAGGAAGGTGGGATGTATAAATGTATATACTTAGAATGTTTATTATATCTTTTAGTGTGTTTTGCATTATATATACAATCGCAATAAATATTTTTTATAATGTGCAAATGGGTATTTCATTTTTAGATATATTAGGTTATATGAAAAAGATGAAAGCTTCTGATTACAAAAGATATAGTGAATCAAAAAACATGATTCCAATATCTATAATTGTACCTGCTTATAATGAAGAAAAAACTATTGTTGATAATATTAAATCTTTACTTTCGTTAAACTATTTGGAATACGAAATTATTATTGTAAATGATGGTTCAAAGGATGATACAAAAGAGAAAATAATAAAAGAATTTAATCTTAAGAAGGTAAATCAACCTGTAAAAAACAGTTTGAAGACTAAGGAAGTTTTAGGAATTTACCGTAATACAAACTATGAAAACTTAATACTTGTAGATAAATTAAATGGAGGAAAAGCGGATGCACTTAATGCCGGCATAAATATATCAAAATATCCTATTTTTGCATCTATAGATGCGGACTCTATACTAGAAAAAGATTCTCTTATTAAGCTTACAATGTCATTTGTTGAAAAACCGGAAACAATAGCAGTAGGTGGAATTGTAAGGATTGCAAATGGGTCTATAATTAAAAACGGGGAACTTATCAGAATGAATATCCCTAAAAGCAAAATTGCAATATTTCAGATTGTTGAATATCTTCGTGCTTTCCTTACTGGACGTGCAAGCCTTAGTAAATTACACTCTATCTTGATTATTTCTGGTGCATTTGGAGCTTTTAATAAAAAAGCTGTTATTAATTGTGGGGGGTACAAGGTTAATATAATTGGTGAGGATATGGAGATAATTGTAAGACTTCATAAAACAATGAAAGACCAAAAGAAGAAGTATAATATTGAATTTTTGGCAGAACCAATATGTTGGACTCAAGCGCCTGAATCCTTTAAGGATTTAAGAACTC
>NZ_CALEVF010000336.1 GCF_937920395.1 uncultured Clostridium sp.
TATGGTTTTATATTATCACAGGCATTTCATATTGGGAATGCCTGTGTAGTAACAAAATTTTAAAGTTTCTTTTAACGATTATATAAATAATCTTAGAATTAAAAAGTCTAAGGAATTATTAGATAGTAAAAGATTCACAATCAACGAAATAGCAGCCATGGTGGGGTACAAAGATACAAATTACTTTATTAGCAAATTTGAAAAAATAACAAGTGTGACACCAAATGAATACAAAAATTTTTATATTAAATAAGAATAATGTTATGAGGGGGTACTATTTTGTATAAGGTCTTAATAGTTGATGATGAACCTTTTGTTAGGGAAGGATTGAAATTAATAATTAACTGGGAGCAATATGGATTCATTATCTGTGGGGAAGCAAGCGATGGGGATGAAGCTCTAAAGTTAATGAAGGAATTATCTCCAGATCTCGTTATTACTGATATTAAAATGCCTGAAATGGATGGGTTAGAATTTATTGAAATGGCAAAAGATATCTTAGGATTAAATACAAAATTCATAATATTAAGTGGATATAATGAATTTAAGTTTGCTCAAAGAGCTATTAAATATAATGTAATTTATTATTTATTAAAACCTATTGAAGAGGATGAACTTATAATTATTTTAAAAAAAGTATACAATAATTTAAAGGCTAAAGAATTAGAAAATAGTTTTAGTAAAACTAAAAATAATAATATAATAAGATCTATACTTGATGGTAATTTAGAAAAATATTCGAAGGATTATTTGCAGGAGTTTTTTAATGTCGTAGATAACCAGGAAAAAAGATATGTGCAAGTGGAAATCAATATTTTAAAATGGTTTGAAAACCTTGAGCAAGATGAATTTCAATCTAAGTTAGTAAAGTTAACAGAAATTATATATAAAATTATTAATGAAGAAAACATTAATTGTCTTCATAATGATGAATTTGGGAAGTATGGTATAATCTTAAGTATAGGTATTCTGAAACACTTTAATAATAATATTGATCTATTTGTTAATAAATTATTTAATAATATAACAAAAATTTTAGAATGTAGCTGCTTAATAATTATTGGTAAGGAGATAATGGAGTTATCCAATTTAAAGGAATCATATAAATCATGTATAGAAGTTAAACAGCTTCAACCGTTTAATCAAAATGGTATTGTTTTTTATAATAAAAAAATGCAATTAAATTATAACTTTAATGAAGAGGCTTCTGTGGAAAACCTTATGGGTGCTATAGAAAGCGGGGATAAAGATAGTATTGTAAATGTAGTTAATGAAATTTCATATAATATAAATAATAAGCAGGTTGCACCAGAAATAATTTCTGCTTATTTGATAATATTTATATCAAAAGTAATTACGTGTGTATATAAAAAATATGGTGATGTTGAAAAATTTGTAAGAAATAATAAAAACTTTAATAGACTTCAAGCAAGTAATATTGATGATATGGGTAAAGCCATAGTGTGTTTCTCAATAGATATATCAAAATATATAAAGTCATTAGGCGATAGTAGACAAAATACATCCATGTATGAAATTGAAAAGTATATCAATAATAATTATCAATATGATATAACATTAAAAAAACTTTCAAATATATTCTTTATTAATCCAGTATATTTAGGTCAATTGCTTAGAAAACATTTAGGTATGTATTTTAATGATTACTTAGAAACTATTAGAATTGAGCAGGCAAAAAAGTTATTAAGAAGATCAAATTTAAAACTAAGTGAAATAGCAAATAAAATAGGATATGTAAATTCGAATTACTTTATTAATAAATTTGAAAAGGTTACCCACCTTACGCCTACTCAATATAAAAATAGTGAATATTAATCACCTAATTATAATCAAATAAACTCAGTATATTTATAAATATACTGAGTTTATTTGTGATTTTGTAACAGATGATATCGGGGCGTCATGTATAAATGTAAATATTAAAATATGCTATTTTTCTATTGCAGCTATTTGAGAATTGATTTTCTTTATAACTTCAGGGTTGAATTTTTCTTTTCTATCATAGGTATATAAACCATTTACTTCTTGCTCTACATCATATAATTGTGTATAACAAAATGCACAAATATTAGGATTATTAAGTAGGCAGGAAGTTAGACCATCATATCTTTTAATAAATTCTTCTTGACTCTTTGGCCTGTTTCCATATCCCCATGCATTGTTATCTGTTTGGTTAGGATTCCACCAGATTCCACCATATTCGCTTACAAAGTAGGGTTGTCCTTCATATTTTTGTCTATCTGGATGAGTAACAAAAACATCTCCGCCATTTTTCATGGATTCATAGGATGTAGCAAATTTCTTAGTATCTTGCTCATAATCATGTACATCAAAGATATCTGTAACTACATGAAAATTGCCACTAGTGTCAATTACAGGTCTTGTAGGATCGATCGCCTTGGTAACATTATAAACAATTCTTAAAACTTCATTGTCCTGCTTTGTACCATCAGCATCCCAAGTTTCATTGAAAGGGCACCAACCTACAATGGAAGGACTGTTATAGTCTCTTTCAAGAGATTCAAGCCATTCTGGGAGAAAAACTTCTAGTCCTTTAGAAGTGGTAATATCTAAGCCCCAGTTTGCATGTTCTCCCCAAACTAGATAACCCAATTTATCTGCCCAGTAAATATATCTTTGTTCAAAGATTTTTTCATGCATTCTAGCTCCGTTGAAACCAAGACCCATGGATAACTCAATGTCTTTTTTTAAGTCTTCATCAGTTGGTGCGGTATAAATTCCCTTTGGATAAAAACCTTGATCAAGAACTAATCTTTGGAAAACTGGTTTTCCATTTATTAAGATAACCTTACCACTTAAGGAAACTGATCTTAATCCAAAATAACTTGTAACGCTGTCAACGCAGTTATACCCACTAGATAAACGAAATTCTAGATCATATAAATTAGGTTGCCCTGGTCCCCAAAGATGAATTTCAGAGAGGTTTATTGTTAGTCTTACAAAATTTCCTGTAATTATAACATAACTAGTTCCTACCTTGTTAGAGTTATATAATGCAGTAGCATTAAAGGTGTAACCGCTTACCTCGCCTACGAATTTACAGTCAATGTGTACACAACCGTTATCTGGATCAGGTATATATTTTACTGATGAAATATAACTCTGTGGTACATTCTCAAGCCATACAGTTTGCCATATCCCAGTTGTTCTTGTATAATCACAGCCACCAGAATAAAACTGGCTACATTGTTTTCCTCTTGGTTGTAAATTAGAACGCCCATCATCTTTGGCACATAAAGAAATTATATTTACGCCAGATGCCAGATGACCAGTGATATCGAAAGTGAAGGATGAATATCCACCAAGATGGGTTCCAGCAGAAACTCCATTTATCCAAACTTCAGTTTTGTAATCAACAGCGCCAAAGTGAAGTAGAGTTCTTTCTCCTTTCCACGAATCAGGTAATATAAATTCTCTCCTGTACCATACAGAGGCCATAAAGTCCTTGTTTTCAACACCTGAAAGTTCACTTTCGGGGCAAAATGGGACAGTTATAAATCCATTTAGTTTATTTGATGCGAAAAGTTTTCTTTCCTTGCCACTCTCACCGGGATCAATTTCAAATTCCCACTGGCCATTAAGATTAATCCATTCATTTCTTACAAGTTGTGGTCTTGGATATTCTGATCTTGGAATTCTAATTTCACTATTCATGTACACGCTCCTCTTAATATTAATTTAAAAGTTAATTTGTTAATTTATTAGTTACTTATATAATTATAAAATATATAAGTATTGCTGTCAATAACGTTATTAGTTATTAGAAAATTATTTAAAAAATAATTTTAAAAACATTTGACTAATTAATGTATAGGTTATACAATAAAAATAAAACGGAAAATAGGGGATTTATAATGAATATAGATGTATCACTAGAAAATATGGCTTTTTTAGAAGTATTCTCTTCCACTACCAGGGTTCGTATTATTGCAATGTTAGATGAGAAAGCTATGAATATAAAAGATATGGCAATTGAATTAGGCATTTCATCTGCAATAGTCACAAAACACATACAGAAAATGGAGGAAGTTAAAATAATAAAGTGTGAGAGTGTGCCTGGAATAAGAGGTATGCAGAAAATATGCAGCCTAAATCTAGACCAGGTTACCTTAAGGCTCAAATCAAATGCTAAATGTGAAACCTCATTGGTTCATTCCATACCTGTAGGGCAGTATACTTCGTATAATGTTCAGCCTACTTGTGGCCTTGCTTGTAAAACAAAACTGATAGGTATTGTTGATGATCCAAGGTACTTTGCCGACCCTAATCACAACAATGCATCTTTAATTTGGTTTGGTCATGGTTGGGTAGAGTATAGAATACCAAATTATTTATTGAGTAATCAGTTGGTTAAAAAACTAGAAATATCACTAGAAATATGTTCCGAGTTTCCGGGGTCTAAAGAAGAGTGGCCATCGGATATTACTTTTTACATCAATAATATTAAGGTTGGTATATGGACTGCTCCTGGTAATTTCGGAAAGAAGAAAGGTGTTTTAAACCCAGAGTGGTGGAATTATGGTTCACAATATGGGCTACTTAAAACTATAATTGTGAATAGAGAAGGGAGCTTTTTGGATGGTATAAATATATCTAGCGTAAACATTACTGAACTGAATCTAGCATTTAGTAGTGAGATTACCTTTAAAATTGCAAACCATGATAATTCACGTAATGTTGGTGGAATAACAATCTTTGGAAAAAACTTTGGAAATTATAATCAGGATATTAATGTAACTATTAATTATGAAGATTTAAAGAGAGATGTGAGATAAAAACTATGACAATAATGAAGCAAAAATGCAAGAGATATATTGGGACTAGAATTAAGTAAAAACTAATAAATATTTAACTATCATTATTCATTAGTTTTTCAATGAAATTTTTAATCTGTAAAGTTACATAATGATTATTGAAAAGCTTTATAAAACCTTATAAATATATGCTTAGAAATAATTATATAAATTGTAGTATATAAGAATTTATATACTACAATTGTGTAAACGATGATTTGAAATATAGTTATAACGCAACAATAACGTTATATAATATACTTTAGTGGGACTGATATACCTTTAAATAGGAGATGTTTATATGCTACGTTTATCGTAAGAAGTTAAAAAGAATTAGATGAGCGTATTTTCCCATTTTGGAGTAATTTAGCCGATTACAAAAATGGTGGATTTTATGGATATGTAGACTATTAATATGCAATCTTACGGTAATGATATTGAAGGCACTTGGTTAAATGATGGAGCTGCAGAAGTATTAGAAGATAAGGATTTAATTAATAGAACTTAAAAGATATAAGTGACTTATTAATAGAAAAAACATAGAATCACAAGAATATAACGGAAATTATAAACTATCTAGTATCCTGTTTTAACTAGGAAACTAGATAGTTTATTATAAATTTTAAATTAGCTTCTTCTTATTTAAGAAAAAGAAATACAATTAAAATCAAGGGTAAAACCTTAATTAATATATGAATAAACAGGTATGATGCCCTATTCTTTTAAATGGATAGGGCATTGTATTATTTTGAAAGAGTCAGATAACATTAAGAGGGGGAAAACTATGCTTGAAATTAAGAAACATTTATCAGTTGTTTTGTATACAACTGCAAAAGCAGTAATAGAGGAAAAGACAAGATATGAGGCAGAAAATGCTGTAATACCAAAAGGAAGCACCATGACAATAAATAGCGAGAGTGGTTCAAGTGGTAAGAATGAAAAATATATGAATTTTACATTTAAAAATAGTGACCAAGGAAGGTGTATTGTAGTTTTTCCAAATGCATTTGATATTAAAAAACCTGGAGTTTATAAAGTATCATTAGGCTCTAAAACTAATTATGGTGAATATAAGAGGCAAATAGTGAAGGCAATTGAGCCAATGGATACATATGAAGTGGATACTGTAAATAAAGTTCTAAAAAATGAAGTAGTGATAATAGAGCAAAATGTGGAGTTTCAATCTAAGTCTTGGACAATAAAAGAAATAAATTTTTCTTTTGATAAAGTAGGTTTGTATGATTTTGAGATTCAAGGAGATTGGGCTTCTATGAATCTTGATTACATAGAAGTAAACAACGAACCTGCGGTGGTTAATTCAGAGGTTAATTTTACGCACATTAACTTTTATAAGGCTAATGCTGAAGATTTAATCTTGAAGTACGAAAATCATTATAATAGTTTTGTAGAGTTGATATGGGATGGACAAGAGTTGGACAAGAGTCTATATACTGTAGATGAAGAAAATAAGCAGCTAACCGTTAAAAAGGAGTTCTTTATTAATAGATCAATTTTAACAGGACGTTTAGCACTTCACTTTGATATTTGACTAGATCCTCAAATTATCTCTAATATTTTAGAAAATGCGTAAAGAAAGAATGTGTATCAAGTTGAAGAATAGTATTAAGCAAAGAATGTGTATCCAACTTGCCATAGGGTGATAATGAAATATTACTAATATTTGAAGATGATAGTTGTAAAAAATATGATTTAAAAGTAGTGCAAACGACAATCACAAAGAGGTTGAAATAATAAACTTTGATATAGATCATGGTAACTCTAC
>NZ_CALEVF010000337.1 GCF_937920395.1 uncultured Clostridium sp.
TTATATTTTACCTAGATGAATTTCCAAATTTAGGACGTTTTGATGATTATGAAAAGTTTTTAGCAACTTGTAGAGGGTACGGAATCGCTTGTTGTACTGTTTTGCAAAACATAACACAGTTACAAGATAAATATGGTAAAGAACAGGCAGAATCAATATTAGGAAATTGCGGTGTTAAATTATGTTTAGGAAATGTGAATGATACAACCGCAGAGTATTTTTCAAGACTAGCGGGAAAATCCACTGTAAAGGTAGATACTGGCTCAAATTCACTATCAAGTGGAGAAAGAGGTTCAAGTTCAGCTTCTAAAAGTTATTCCTATACCGCTAGAAATCTTATAAATGCAGATGAAATACTCACAATGAATCCTGACGATTCTATTTGTATTATAACTGGCAAATATCCAATAAGATTAAAGAAAACAAAACAGTTTGAACTATTTCCTAACATAACTAAAGACTACAGAGTAAGTCAAAAAGATTATAAAACTGTAGTATCAGAAAAAAAACAAGAAGAATTTAAAGAAGTAAAAAAAATAGATGAAAGCACAAAAGAGATTAAAGGATTAAAACCCAACTTAGCAGTAGAAATTGAGGAAAACCAAGAATCATCTGAAACAAAAGAAACAGAAGCACCTGACGAAATATTTGAAACGGTAGAAACAGAAGAACCTGATTTAGCATTTGAAACAGAAGAAAAAATTGAAATTAATAGTGATGATGATACTAAAGGTTTCTTTTCACAAATAAATAATTCAAATGAAGAATAGGAGGAAATTATGGATATAGGAGCTTCGATAAACAAATATTTTTTAAGTTCTATAAACCAAGTATTACAGACCGCTGGAAATTTTATTTCAAAAATACTTTTTGATCCAAAGGAAATGCCAGATTTTTTTAAAAAAGTATATCTAGTTTTTCTCGGAATAGGTGTAACAGTAATGGCATGTATTATAGCATTTAAAATAGTTCAGTATATGGTAGATGTAAGTAATGACCAAACACAAGCAACCATATGGGAAATAATCACTAGAACTGTTAAAGCTTCTTTTATGATAGTTGCTGCTCCAACATTATTATTATTAATAATAGGGAAAGTAGTTTATCCTTTAGGAACATATATATTTAAAGAAGTTGCTAGGGATTTAGCGGTTTCAACAAGTAAGTATATATTAAGTATGGGAGGTTTATTTTCACAAGCAAATAGTTTTGTACTTATATTAATGACTTTATTTATAACGATAGCGGTAGTGTGCTTTTTCTTTAAAATGTGTATATATCATGCAGATCTAATTCTATTACAAATGTTATCTGTTTGGGCTGCAATAAGCATGTGTGCAGATGATAACAATTATATGAGTGTTTGGTGGAGAGAGGTATTAAGCCAAATAACAACAATATTGGTACAAACTCTTTTAATGGCTGGAGTTACAACAATTTTAGCAAGTAAATTTGAATGGTATAACTTGATGCTATTAATCGGATTTTGTTGCTTATTAATAAAAGGTCCAAGTGTACTAAGATCTATGTGGTATACAACAGGAAGTGGAAAGACGGCTATGTCAGCCGGAAAACTTGCGACTAGGAAACTAATGTTAAAAGGTGGTATTTAAACATGAAAAAATCAATTAAGAAAAGATTCAATACACTAATCTTACTAGCAATAACAAGTACAATTTTTTTGTCTCTTGTAGGGTGTGGAGGTTTTAATGAGGATAATGCAAAAAAAGAAAGCCGAATAGTTTTAGATAAGTTTTTGAAAGTATCTGTTAATAAAACATTTATAGCTAATGATACTGAAATGGGCAAGATAAGAAATTACACCAATAATATTGGCAAAATATATTTTACAAATGATTTTATAAATGATACTAAAAATACACTTGCACCTAATAGCTATGGGATTACACCTCAAGTATTTTATTTAAGTGACAGTTTAGGAAAAGTACAGTTTTATAATAACTATAAGATAGATAGTCCAACAGTAGACAAAGCAAATGAAACAGTAACTTATGAATTAGAAAGTAATGAGGTTGGAGTTGCTCCTACTACGGATGTGTTAATTGAAATGAAAAAAGATAACGGAAATTGGAAATTAAATAAAATGCATCAACATTAAAAGGAATTTTAAATAACACCAAATGACATATAGGGTATGTTTTTACCCTATATGTCATGCGGTAGCATGTTTACATATAATTATCAGTAAAAATAAAATGGAGGGTTGATTAAATGAATATTGAAGAAAGAAAAGGAATTGTCACACAAATTATTGATAAAGAAACTGTAAAAGTAAGTGTAATAAATGAGGAACAGCCGAGGATAGTAAAAGGTACTGATTTTTATATTAAAGAATTAAAAGATATATTTGAGAATGAGGAAAATGAAAGCGAGGGAATCGTTCTTGTTAAATTTAACAACAAAACTAACACAATAATTGAAACCATTGAGGAAGGTGATTTTTAAATTATGGCATATGTAAAAAAAACTAGAGAAGAAAAAGAAACAGAAGTAAAAGCATTAATAGAAAATACCGAAAAAAAGATTAGTCAATATTTTGAAAGTCCTGAAAACATTAAAGAATATCTATCATTCATGTCTAAATTTTATAATTACAGTTTAAATAATAGTATATTAATTGATAATCAATTTAGCGGAGCAGTTGGTGTTGGCTCATATGCATTTTGGAAACAAAAGGGTTTTAAAATCAACAAAGGAGAAAAGGGAATAAAGATATTAGTACCGCAAATAGGTACAGATAATTTTAGAAATGAAAAAGGGGAAATAAAGTCAGTCGATAAAGCAACTAAAGAGGAAAATCTAAAGATAAAAAATAAAGAGTTTGAAGTTAAAAAAGGTAGAATACATTTTGGACAAGGTTACATTTTTGATGTTTCCCAAACTAATGCAAAGGCACAAGATTTACCCAATATATTTCCTAATAAGTGGCTTGAAGGTTCTATTAAAAATTATAGTGATTTATATAAAGGAATGGAGAAAATAGCAAAGAATATAGGTGTAAAAATAGTAGAACCTAATCAAGAAATGGGAGTTGCAAAAGGCGTAAGTTATACAACTTTAAAAGAAATCGCGTTAAACCCAAGAAATACCGAATTACAAAATGTTAAAACATTGCTACATGAATTAACTCATGCAAAATTGCATACTATGGAAAAACTCAATAAATATCAAACACATGAAAAAGAATTTCAAGCAGAATTAATCGCTTATACTGTTTGTTCTCATTTTGGAATTGATACAAGCGAATATTCGTTAAAATATATACACGATTGGACTGAGGGTAGAACATTAAAAGATAAAAAAGAGTTACTAAGGGAAGTAAGAGAAACATCAATTGAGTACATAGAAACTTTGGAAGAGGTATTAATAAATAAAAAAGAAATACAAGAACCTGTTAAAGAAGAAATATATAAAACAACAGAAGTTAGTAAAATTGATAACACAAAAGAAAAGTTCCATATCTATCAATTTAATAATGAGCCTGAAAAATGTTTTCTAGGACAGAAAGTTGATAATACAATTAAAAAGTTGGGAGCAATCGCAACTTTGGGATTAGTTAAAACACAATTTAAAGAATTTAAGGAATTTGAAAAAAACAATACTAATACATTAACCAAAGGTAAAACGGAAATACAAGAAAAGGTAACAATGCTAGTTCAAGAATTAAAATTATAAGAGTAGGGGGAAGGAAAACATGAAAAAAGTTATAATTGCAGAAAAACCAAGTTTGGCTATGAATATAATAAAAGCATTAAGCACTAAAGAAAAATTTGATAAACAAAACGGATATTTTGAAAGTAAAAGTTATATTGTAAGTTTTGCATATGGTCACTTATTTGGATTAAAAGATATTCAAGACTATATCGGAATAGAGGGAAAAAAGTGGAGTTTAGATATCTTACCTTTTACTCCTGAAAAATTTGAATTTAAACTTTCATCAAACAGTGGAGTAAAACAACAATACAATATTCTTACAAGTCTTGTAAAAAGAGATGATGTAAATGAAATTATAAGTTGTGGTGATGCTGACCGCGAGGGGGAAATAATTATAAGATTAATTCTAAGCAATATTTTTGAGAAAAACAATATAACAAAAGAAATATCTAGATTATGGCTACCAGAGCAAACAGAACAATCAATACTAAATGGTATGGAAAACTTAAAATCAGATAGTGAATATGATAACCTCGCAAATGAAGGGTATGCTAGAACTTATATGGATTGGTTATTAGGCATAAACTTAACTAGAGATATAAGTTTAAAGGCAAACATAAAGTTGCCCGTAGGGCGTGTAATTATCCCTATTGTAAAGGCTGTGTACGATAGAGATATGGCAATAAAGAATTTTAAAGCTGAAAAGTATTATCAAGTTGAAAGTAATGAAGAAACTAACGGTGAAAAAATAAGATTAGTAGTTAAGGATTCAATCTTTAAAGAAATGAATGAAGCTAAAGAATTAGCAGCAAAATTAAATAATAATAAAGCTATAGTTGTTAATTTAGAAACCAACGAAGTAAAGAAACAACCAAGTAAATTATTTTCATTAAGTACATTACAAAATTTCCTTAGTAAAAAATATAAATACACGTTAAAAGAAAGTTTAGATGTAATACAAAAACTATATGAGAAAGGATTCGTTACATACCCTCGAACAAATTCAGAGTATTTGGCAGAAGGAGAAAAAGACAAAGTAAAATCATTAATAAAAGTATTGGATGCAGATAGTAGTTTTTTGGAATTCAAACATAAAAAAAGTATTTTTGATAATAGTAAAATTGAAAGTCATTCAGCCTTAACACCAACAGTTAAAACTTCTGGTGTTAATGAACTAATGGGAAAAGAAATTGAAGTATATACAACTATTAAAAATAGATTTATATCAAATTTTTTAATAGAAGAAACTTTAATTGACCGTACCATAATGACTATAAAAGTTGGAGATTTAACATTTGAATTAAAAGGTGAGGTAATAAAACAAGAAGGATTCTTAAAATATGAACCTATAGCCTGTAAAGAAAACACATTACCTAAAGTAAATATAAATGATGAAATAAATATAAAATTTGAAGCTATTGAGAAGAAAACAATAGTACCTAAAAAAATGGATACAATAATGTTAAGTAACTATTTAAAAAACCCATTCAAAGCAGAGTTAAAAGATGATGAAGAAATGGAAACTGATTATAAAGAAATGTTTGAGGGTGTAGAGATTGGAACAGAAGCAACAAGAACTGGAATAATAGAAAAATGCAAAAAGTATGAGTATATTACAGAGAAAAAAACCAGTTTATCTGTTGAACCAACTGGAATAAGATTAATTAAAACATTAGATAAATTAAATATAAATCTTTATAAAGAAAAAACAGTTGAATTTTCAAAGAATCTTAAAAAAGTATATAGAAATGAAATGGATATTAAAAGTTGTGTAGATGAAGTATTAAAAGAATTAAAAGAAATAATAAAAAATGGCGAACATATAAAAATAGAAAGAGTTATGCAAAAGAAAGAAATTATAGGCAAATGTCCTCGGTGTGGAAAAAATATATTTGAAAGTAAAAAGAATTTTTATTGTGAAGGTTTTGTTGATAATCCAAGATGTGATTTTGTAATTTGGAAAACAGATAAGTTCTTTGTAGATAAAGAAAAAACATTAACTAAAACAATGGTAAAGGGATTTTTAAGTGGCAAAAGTGTAAAAGTAAAAGGATTAAAGAAAAAAGATGGTTCAGGAAAATATGATGCAAACATTAATATTATAGAAAAAGAATTTAAAGGTAAAAAATATGTTAATTTCAATATGAGTTTTAATTAATAATATAGTTAAATGTAGGCTTTACAAGGCATTCCGTAGTAAACACATTGATTTCTTTTAAGAGAATCAATGCATTTACTGCGGCTTATTTTTTTGTTTTTTTTAAGGAATCAATCTTTTTATATAGAATTACTAAAGTATTACAATAATAATACGAGGCGTTTTATGATAAAAGCAAACAAAAATTATTAATAATTATATCAACCATACAAGATAATAAATTTCGTAGGAAAAGAGGAATTATTAGTAGTTGAGAAAGAGTATGAAGTTCATAATCGGGCAGATAAAAGATAGTGAATTAATTAAAGTACAAATAATTCATATATGCTGATGCGATAAATAAAAAAATACAAAGGTAATCAGGAAAGAGGACTAACCTAATTACCTTTGTATTTTAAAATTAAAGTAATATCATATTACTATAATTTTAACTAAATATCAATTATTGTAAAGCAAAAATCATGCATAAAACACTGTATATTCTCAATTAGACACCATTTATGCATTAAAATAGAGACTTATTGCATATTAAAAGAACATGAATGAGGGTATAGGCTAGTTATATAAGGTAACACAACGTAGTGAAATTATTTTTTCACGACATTTGTATTTCTGTATTTCTTATTCAACTTTAAAATAGTAATTAATTAAATTGTATAAATCATATAGAAATTTTCTGTACACTTTTTAAAATTTTAGCATGTTGTAAATATATTTGTTTTATTATAATTTTGTTAGCTTGAGGCTCAGTTATGGTTCCATTATCTACAAGATATGTAAAAG
>NZ_CALEVF010000338.1 GCF_937920395.1 uncultured Clostridium sp.
ACGGTGGTGTGAGAGGTCGCTAAATAAACTAATTATTTAGCTCCTACTCGATTAATCTTATATTATAAATTTACACAATTGTAATCTTATAACTACATTTAAAAACTTCTTTGTTTTTTAATTTTTGAATACCTTTTTTATTTTTCAATTCTACTGATGAACCTGCTAAATCAGGAAGACCAAACCAAGGTTCTATGCAAATAAAAGGAGCTCCCGTAGGTTTAGACCATATTGCAAAGTATGGAAAATCTTCAAATGACACCGTAACTTTATGGTCATTTTTATCTGTCCCTATAGCTATTTTCTTGTTTTTTAGACCTTCTAAAATAATAACATCATTTTCAAACAACTCTTTTGATACATCAATTATATTTGTTTTGTCAAATAAAACCTTCTTCTTATCTGATAAAAATCCACTAGAAAGTAAATATGTTTCTATTTTTTGTTTCTCTTTAAATGCTAAGTAATAATCCTCAAAGTTTAACTCAGGTTTTACAGGACAATTAAAAGCGGTATGGGCACCTATTGAAAAATAAATATCCTTATTATCTTCATTTCTCACTTCATAGAAAACAGTAAGTTTATTATCTACAAGTTTATAACTTATAATTAGTGAGAACTTATAAGGGTATTTCTTTAAAGTTTCGTCGTTGGATCTTAATATAAAAGAAACACTATCCTTTTCCTGATTATAAATATCAAAATTCATATCCCTTGCAAAACCATGAACTGTCATGTTATAAGGTTTATCATCTATAAGGCAAGTATCTTCTATAAGACTACCAATTATAGGAAAACATATCGGTGCATGAAATCTCCAATAATTAGGGTCTCCTTGCCATAAATATTCTATTTTATCTTTCTTCAAAAAAATACTTATTAATTCGGCACCTTCATTTTTTGCGTTTATAACTAAAAATTCATTTTCCAATTTAACCATGATTACTACCTCCCCTATTTTATAACAAAAGAGACACCCCCTAAAGTTATGTCTCCTTTGAACCTTAGTAGTTATTGACTTCTTGTAACATAACTACTTTTTATTTTGTTAAAAATAAATCTGCTTTGTTATTGCTTCCAAATATTCTTATTTTCTCTATAACTTTTTCCTTCATTACTTTTCTACCATTGCCAAGTGATTCTGCTAACTGGTATTCTTCTGGGTTCTTTGTTAAAACTTCTAATATTCCTTTTGTAAATGCTTGTCTTAGTTCAGTATCAACATTTACTTTTGCTACTCCTAGAGTAATCGCTTTTTTCACTTGTTCATCTGGCACTCCTGATCCACCATGTAAAACTATGGGTCTGTTAACAGCTTTTGATATATCACTTAATCTTTGAAAAGCAAGCTTAGGAGTTTTCTTGTAAATGCCATGTGCTGTACCAATTGAAACAGCTAAATAATCAACACCAGTTTTCTGTGCAAAACTAACAGCTTCATCGCAAGTTGTAATCATTGCATCTTCATCCTCAACTGAGATATCATCTTCTGTTCCACCAATTTTACCAATTTCGCCCTCAGCACCAATATCCAAGGCATTTGCAACTTCTACTAATTTTTTAGTAATAGCTATGTTTTCCTCAAAAGGAAGGCCAGATCCATCAAACATAACCGATTGAAATTTTAATTGAATTGCTTTTACAACTTGTTCATATTTACGACTATGATCTAAATGAATACAAACTGGAACAGTAATATCCTTCATAAAGATATCTATCATTCCTCTCAATTCTTCAATCCCCATATATTGAATATATTTTTGCCCTATCATAAGCATTACAGGAGATTTTTCCTCTTCTGCTGCCCCTAGTATTGCTTGAATACTTTCAGCATTGTGAACACTAAAAGCTCCAATAGCATATTTATTTTCCCATGCATTCATAATTAATTTTTTACCTGATACGTATGGCATATTAACAC
>NZ_CALEVF010000339.1 GCF_937920395.1 uncultured Clostridium sp.
ATTATGGACAAAAATACAAATGGAGGTGTTTGTATGGATAAAAACGCAAACAATAAAGCATTAAACTTTTTCAAGAAGGAGGGCTTCTACGTAATTTTATTTGTTTGTTTATGTATAGTTGCTACAGTGGCATCTATAACAGCAAACAATAATAAAAAAGTTGCAAGTAATCAGGAAGCCGTACAAAAAGAACAAGCTAATGCAGGCAATGTAACTAAGGCAAACCAAAAGGCATATGATGGTGCTCTGCAAGTGAAAAAAGAAAATATAGCTAAGACTAAAGAACTTAAAGCAGTACCTAACACAAAAAATGTAGCAACGGCTGCAGTTTCTAGTTCAATCAATGCTCAATTTGCAAATCCAGTGGCTAATGGGCTACTAGCAAGAGCATATTCAAAAGAGATTGATTCAGTAGTGTTCAAGACTGATGGAAGCTACAGAACAAATTTAGGAGTTGACATTCAAGCAAAAACTGGCGAGCCAGTAGTGGCTGTAATGGATGGAATAGTTAAGGAAGTTGGTACTGATGTTGTAGGTCAAAATGGAAAGATGGTTGTAATAGATCATCAAAATGGCCTTGTTACTAAATACACTAGTTTAAATGAAAAAATCTTAGTAAAAAAAGGTGATAAAGTAAGTAAAAAACAACAAATTGGTACAGTTGGAAACACTAGTCTAAATTCATATAAAGAAGTATATGGTTCACATTTACATTTTGAAGTTTTACAAAATAATACGAATATTGATCCTGCTAAATATATAAAATATGATAAATACCAATCTTCAAAAACAAAATAAAAACCAATAACCATCTCAATTAGTTGTTTTTCCAAAATATATGGTCAGATGACTAATTGAAATGGAATTTAAAAGCAAGGTATTGCATATTTATTAATATAGAAGGGTTTAGGAGGTAACACTTTGAAAGACTATATTGAAGACAGAGTATTAGAAGTTGCTAAGTATATTATTGAGTCAAAATCAACAATAAGAAGAACCGCCAAAGTATTTGGAGTTAGCAAGAGTACTATTCACAAGGATATGACGGAGAGATTACCAACATTGAATCCTAAAATTGCTAGTCAAGCAAAAACGATTTTAGATTTAAACAAAGCTGAAAGACATATAAGAGGTGGAGATGCAACTAGACTTAAATATAAGGCAATTGAAGGATAAAGCATTTCAAAAGAAAACAATAAAAATATTATTGGTAAAAAAGGATATTTTTATGGCTTTATGTATTATAGTTTAGTATAATTTAATTATCTAATATACTAAAGAGCAGGAGTGAGTTTTGAAATGTTTTTTTTAAAAATGGGAACAGACATGGGAATTGATTTAGGAACAGCAACAGTACTTGTATATACCAAGGGAAAAGGCGTTATTTTAAAAGAACCTTCTGTTGTTGCCATAGATAGGACTAATAATAGAATATTGGCAGTTGGAGAAGAAGCTAGGCAAATGATAGGAAGAACGCCGGGAAATATTGTGGCAATACGTCCTATGAGGGACGGTGTTATTTCAGATTATGATATAACTGAGAAAATGTTAAAGCACTTTATAACGAAGGCTTGTGGTAAAAGAAGATTATCTGCTCCAAGGATTGTGATTTGCGTCCCTTGTGAGTCAACTGAAGTGGAAAGAAGAGCAGTCGAAGATGCAGCTAGAAATGCAGGAGCTAAAAAAGTTCAACTTATAGAAGAACCGTTAGCTGCAGCTATAGGAGCAGGACTCGACATTAGTAAAGCAAGTGGTAATATGGTTATTGATATTGGTGGAGGGACTACTGATATTGCAGTTATTTCTTTAGGAGGCATGGTTGTACGTGAATCCATTAAGGTAGCTGGAGATAAGTTTGATGAAAATATTATAAAATACATTAGAAAAAAGCATAAATTAATGATTGGCGAGAGAACGGCAGAGAATTTGAAAATCAATATAGGCTGCGCTTATAGACAAGATGAAGAGGAAAGTATGGAGATAAGAGGAAGGGACTTAGTTACAGGTCTTCCGAAAAATCTGGCAGTAACATCCGAGGAAATGAGAGAAGCTTTAAAAGAGGCAGTATCGCAAATAGCGGGATGTGCACATTCAGTGTTAGAGAAAACTCCACCTGAGTTATCAGCTGATATAGCTGAGAAGGGTATAGTTATGACTGGCGGAGGTTCATTGCTTAAGGGACTCGACAAGTTAATACAAGAAGTTACTAAGGTTCCAGTATATTTGGCAGAGGATCCAATATCATGTGTAGCACTTGGTACAGGTAAAGTATTGGATTATGTTGATAAGTTAGGTAATTCATTTGGTGGATACAACAATTATTTATCAAAGTAAAAGTGTAAACAAGCTATAAAAATAAGCAATACAATTATTTTAATAATTGTATTGCTTATTTTTATATATTAAAAAAAAATTTAAAATACTATTATATTATTTATTATAGATAAATTAATTAGAGCATATTAATAGGAATTAAATTATTTTGATCATTGTTAAGTGAATACAAATAATATGAATGTATAAGGGATCTGCTTAAAACATTAGCAATTTCCATTACTAGACTCAGTCTGATGTTTCTATTAGTGAATAATTCATTATCATCACTTGAATCGACTATACCTATTAATGAAACATTACCTACTATAGGAAGGGTTTTACCTACACCTTTACCAGGATGAATCGGATAATTTCTAGCTTGGAGCTCACCAATATTTGTGACGTCACCAAGACAGGCATCAACACCTATTATAGTACAATTGGGGTGTTTTGACTTTATTTCAGATAATTTACTGTCTATATTTAAGGCATGAATAGGATTATCTATAGTGCCATAAACGGGCAATGGAAAGGAACTGTTTTTTAAAAAGGTACCAACCAAAGGGCCAAGGCAATCACCTATACATCGATCGGTTCCTATGCAAACAACTAGAGTATTCTCGTCAATATAATCTTTTAGGAAATTAGAAATTGTATAGTATGCTAAAGGATCTTTATAGTGTGTTTTAGCTTTACTCAAGAAATATACCTCCTTACATTTCTGCCTTTTAAAAAATATTATTTATTTTCCTATGAATTATTTATATGAATAAACTTGAAGTATTATTATGATAAAGAATAAAAAAATCATCAATTGGCAAATAATCTATATATATAACAATTATTTGGGGTGATATTTCAATGAAAAAAATTAAATTATTATTTATTATTATATTCTCAACTTTAATAAGCGTGACTATAATGATTTCATTTGATTACCATGTTAACAATTTCAACGCTTATGAAAAGGAGAAATTGATTAAATATGGTGCGGTTAAGTATAAAAAACCTTCTAATTCAATAATAAATAATAATGATGGAGTTAAGGTGGTAATAAAAGATGAAATGAAAGATGAAAAATCAAATAATTATACAAGTGTAAAATCATCAAACACAGAGATTACAAAAAATGATGAAGATGAGGATAGTCTAGAAAATTATTATAATTATATAGATAAAAATGAAAAATCAGTGTTTAGAGTATCTGCATCAAAAATAAAAGAAAATCTGACTACATCAGATAAAATAAAATTATTATATGTGAGTACAAAGTTAGATACGGAAGATTATAAGAAAGTACAGGAATATTTATATGCTAAGGATGCTGAGGATGGTGTACTTAAAGCACTTAAATTGTTAAAAAAAGATTTATCAGCAAAAGAATATGATAAAGTGCGGAAAGTAGCTGGAAGGTTTATAGATATGAACTTGGCAGAAGGACTTAATTAACTATATTTATGTAAGGTATATAAAAAAGTATTATTAAACTTTTAAATAATAAAAAAGTTATATTAGTGATTAATATAGAGTAAATGTGAGAATGATATAGTAATGTAGAGAAGAAGTCGTTTATTTAAGGAAAATAGATTTGAAATTACTGGTTTTAAGTTGTATAATAATTCTTGTCGACACGGTAAAACGATGTATTCATAATGTGCTGGCATGGCTCAACGGTAGAGCAGCTGACTTGTAATCAGCAGGTTGTAGGTT
>NZ_CALEVF010000340.1 GCF_937920395.1 uncultured Clostridium sp.
TATTTTGATTTCTGCCCCATTGAAGTTCGTACCATTTTCTAATACCCTTTTGACATTCTCTTCTTTTTGACAGTTTTTCCCTATGTAATTCAATATAAGCAATAGCATTATTATACTCTTGAGGATTACAAATTAAATCTGAATATATTAAATAACTATCTTTCCTTAAAATCTTATTTTTTTCTATGAAACTACTCTTAATCCAAGGTTTTATTATATCCTTTTCAATATTTTTTAATAAAGAAGTATCATTATTAAGTACAAATGCTTTATCACATCCAGTTATTATTCCCTGATAACTATTGCATATATTACTAAGCTCAGTCGATTTTTTTTGTTTAATTTTATTTATTATAGTTCTCACTTTTTCATCTACTAAAACCCACCCTTTATCATCTAATTCTTTTTTTTCAATAAAAAAGGTGCTGAATTTATTCCCACCTTTCAGAAACACATTGTTATAAAATTCTTTTCTATCTTTACTTTTTACTGCTAATGGCTTTATAATTTCAATTTGATTATCCTCAGTTTTATGATTTGTTATAAACATAATTAAAGGATCTATTCCTACATTTTTAAATGGTCTTATACCATAAAAATCTATTATTTTATCTATAGTGTAGCCTTCCTTTAATGCTTTCCTCAACTCTTCTCCACTAGGTGATTCCATAAAATATCTTGAAGTAATAAATGTAAGCTTTCCACCATCATTTAAGTCATCTAACGCTTTTTCAAAAAAACAATATGATAAGTCTCCTTTATCTCTATATACTTTTTTATATCTTATTTTTAGAAATGAAGCATACTCATTATTTATAAATTTTTTACCCACATAAGGTGGATTCCCTATAACAATATCATATTTACATTTATTCTCATATACTAAAAAATCATTATTGAAAATATTTTTTATTATGCACCCCTTGCTTAAATCATATAAATCAATAGTAAGAATTTTTAATGCTGTATCATCAATATCAAAT
Organism: uncultured Clostridium sp.; assembly: GCF_937920395.1. Taxonomy (GTDB): domain Bacteria; phylum Bacillota; class Clostridia; order Clostridiales; family Clostridiaceae; genus Clostridium_AD. Next base: position 984 of record NZ_CALEVF010000340.1, read on the forward strand.
CCGAACAAATTATATTTTATTATATGATCATCAATCTCTTGCTCTTTTAATATTAATCCATTTTTCTCATTAATAGATTTTAAATTATCCTTATATAATTTTTTTAGAAGTTTAAAACTACAAATCAATATATTTCCTGTTCCACATGATGGGTCAACAATTCTTATATATGGATTATTTATTATCTGAGCTGCTTTTATAGTATTTTCTATCATATAAGATGTTATAGGTTCTGGAGTATACACTGTCCCCTTTTCTTTATTGTTTTTTATGAATTCATAATAATCATCACCAAAACTTTTCTTTCCTGATACTCCCAATTTTATTTTGTAATTTTTGAGAGCAGTTAATTTGTATACGTCTTCTATTGGACTTATTATAATATTATATAACTCACGTATTTCTTGTTTTAATAAATCAAGCATTTATTTTCTCCCGCCTATATTACTAAAATTTAGTTTTATCCTATTATATAACTACAAACTCTCATCAACGATAGTTAATATTTCATCCCTTTTTATTCTTCCTTTTTCAACCAATTCACAACAACGTTTTTTAACTTTTTCTTTATAAAGTTCATCTTTAAGACTAGAAAGATTTATCTTAACATTTAAGATCGCACTTTCAATAGATGCTTGAAGCATTAAAACTGATACCCCGGCATCAGAAATCGCATTTTTGTTACCTAACTTAGCTGCTACCATTATATACTCATATATCTTATATGCTTCTTCTGCAACCTTTAATGGAACTTCTAACGCACCTATATATCCTTCTCTTATTTTAGAACTTCTTACTTTCTTATCGTAATCACTTTCCTTTGGGAGTTTAAATGCTGACATAAGAATTAAAAAGGCCTCAGTATCTTTGTTCATTAATTCTAAAAATTCACTCTGATATTTAAGACATTCATCTAGAGTTTTAGAAACAAGCATTTTGTACTCATCACTATATTCATTGTATACCTTCTTACCTATCGTCAAATTAAACACCATAGCTCCTAATCCACTAGCCAAAGATGCTGCAAGTGCTGCAACACTTCCTCCTCCTGGTACAGGGGAATTTGAACCCAATTCATTAATAAACTCTCTTACAGTTTTTTGATCTAACATTTTTTATTCTCCCTTCAAAAAGTCAATATATTATATAAACATAATGTCAATTAAATTAAATCTATTTATTATGAATTAATTTTGTATTACAATATTACCATTTTTCATTACAGTCTGTATAGCATTTTTACCAAAATAAGCAAAAGTCATAATTTTATTTTGATTTTTTAAAATACAATATACGAATAATTTTATTTTTAATTCATATTGTAATATATATATGTTTAAATTTTCACATCTGAAATCTAATACATTTATAAAAAGGAGATTTATATGAAAAAAGATTACCTAACTACAAACCAGGGTGCTCCTGTAACTGATGATCAAAACTCATTAAGTGTTGGAGAAAGAGGCCCCGTATTAATAAAAGATCATATTCTTCTAGAAAAAACTGCTCAATTTGATCGTGAAAGAATTCCCGAGAGAGTAGTTCATGCTAAAGGAGCAGGAGCTCATGGATATTTTAAGCCATATAAAAATATGGCTAATTATACAAAAGCAGATTTTTTAGAAGACCCATTAAAAGAAACCCCAATTTTCGTAAGATTTTCTATAGTCGTAGGATCAAAAGGAGTTGCTGATACAGTCCGCGATGTTAGAGGTTTTTCTATAAAATTTTATACTGATGAAGGAAATTATGATTTAGTTGGAAATCACATCCCCGTGTTTTTTATCAGAGATGCTATAAAATTTCCTGATTTAATTCATGCTTTAAAACCTGATCCTGTTTCTAACATACCAGGTGATTCTTCTGCAAACAGTCGTTTTTGGGATTATATATCTTTAACACCTGAGGCAACCAATATGCTCACCTACTTATTCTCAGATATAGGTACAATCAAAAGCTACAGATTTATAGAGGGGTTTAGTGTTAACACATACAAATGGGTTAATGCAAAAGGAAAAGCTGTATATGTTAAATATCATTGGATACCCCTTGGTGGAATTCAATCTATAAATAGTGCTGAAGCAAAACGATTGGCAGGCATTGACCCAGACATTGCAAGTCGCGATCTTTTTGATACACTTGCAAGCGGTAAAACAGTTGAATATGAATTATTTGTTCAGATGATTGCTATAGAGGATGAGGATAAATTTGATTTTGATCCTTTAGATGATACAAAACTTTGGCCAGAGGATATAATACCATTGATGCCCGTTGGAAAGATAGTATTAAATAAAAACCCAGAGAATTTTTTTGCAGAGGTTGAGCAATCAGCATTTTGTCCTGCTACTATTGTACCTGGAATTGATTTCTCGAATGACAAGATACTTCAAGGTAGAATATTTTCATATACTGATACCCAAAGATATCGCCTTGGTACTAACTACCTTGAGTTACCAATTAACAGACCAAAAGTACCTGTTAACAATAATCAACAAGATGGTTTCATGCAGATAATGCCAAACCATGGCAGTACGAATTATTACCCAAATTCACTTGGAGATGGCCTTCCTAAGCAAGCACTTGAAAACGGAATTCCTGAAAAAACTTATGTTGAAGGTTACGAAGTTCGGAAATCAATAAGCAAGAAAAATGACTATGTTCAAGCAGGTGAAAGGTACTGCTCTTTAAGCAGTATTGAACAAGATCATTTAGTTTCAAATATAGTTGAATCACTAAGTGCCGCCATCAAACCTATTCAAGAAAGAATGCTTGTACACTTGATAAAAGCAAACAAAGAATTTGGAAAAAGGGTATCAAAAGGTCTAAATCTCTGATTATTTCTTTGTTAATATTACAACAGACAAAACAATCATTATACTGCCAATTATAATTCTAGATGAAATAGGCTCTCCTAAGATTATTATTCCTAGTATTAAACTAACTATAGGCTCAATAGTACTTAGAATTGAAGCTTTCGAGGGTCCTATTAATCTAACCCCTTCTAAAAATGCCATTAAAGCTACCACCGTAGATATAAATGCTATAAGTAAAATTGCTACAAGTGCATAAAAAGAAATATGAATGTTAAAATTATTAGTACTTTTAGCAGCTATAAACATCACTATTGCAGATGCACATGAAATATAAAAGGTTAAAACATAACTATTAATACTCTTAAATTCTTTGTGAGATGCACCTAAAACATATAATGAATATAATACTGCAGCTATTAATGCTAATATTATTCCTTTTATGTTAAAACTAACACTCGCCTTATCAATTAAAATATAAATACCCATTAAAGATATAATCAAAGAAATTGTTTTTCTAGAATATATTTTTTCTTTATATACAACGTATGCGAGTATTGTAACGATAGATGGATAAATATAAAAAATCATGCTTGACATTCCAACACTTATGTAATTATATGACAGATACAAACTGGAAGTTGCAAGTGTAAAACCAAATACCCCAATAATTATTATTAAAATGGCCTGTTTTTTAGTTAATTTCATAGATATGCCTTTTGTTTTCAAATAATATAAAAGCATAATAGCTGCAAATAAAAACCTAAGGAATAGTGTACTGTATGTGTTTGATCCTCCTCTATATGAGAGTTTCGCAAGTATTGGCATAATTCCAAAAGCACTAGCTGACAAAATGATATATAGAATTCCTTTTGTTTTCTCCATTGTATTCCTCCTCGTTTTCATATATACAAAATAAAAATAAATAGCAATAACATAACTATTAAAATTGTACCATCTTTATCTTATAATTTCATCAATTAAATAAAACTTTACAAAAATAGGTGTATAACATCAATCTAACATTATAATAAAAAGATAATATATAAACTTGTTATTTACTTTGTTTTAACTAAAAAATACCCTATGATCACAAATACATCATAGGGTATTAACATAAATTATCCTTTTACAATTTATTTATTGTTTTTAGTATATGCATTATCCCAAGTGTTTGAAAAAACAAAATCTTTTACATCTTTTTTATCGTAATGTTCTTTACTCTCAGCTATTTCACCAATTGGAGTTATAGCAACTACCTTATAATTTTGTGGAATCGATAATGTTTTTTTGATAATATCCTCATCAATTGCAGCAATCCAACAAGTTCCATACCCTTCATTAGTAGCTGCTAAAACAAAATGTTCCATAGCTATTGCACTATCTACTAAATAGTACTCTTTGTTTTCTACTTCGCCTGAAGCAGCTGGATCTGCAACTACCACTGCTGTCATAGGGGCGTCAATTATTGATTGTGCTGCTAAATTATCCTTGTTAATTATAGCTTTTGAAATTTGCATAAGCTCCTTTTTATCATCAACTAATATAAATTTATAAGAAGTCTTATTTTTCCATGATGGTGACATCATAGCTGCATTAATCATTCTAGCTAATTTTTCTGCATTTACTTGTGTATCTTTAAATTTCTTAATACTTTTTCTATTTTCAACTACATCATAAAATTCCATATAACACACTCCCTTTAAATTTAGTATGTGTAATAGTTGAATAAATAATGTAATTATTTTT
>NZ_CALEVF010000341.1 GCF_937920395.1 uncultured Clostridium sp.
TCAAAAGGATCACTAAATGATTGCCACTGTATCCAATTTCCAAAGGAGTAAAGTAGTTTCTTCTCTAAAACGCCTGCTATTCCATTAGCATCGTATCTTTCTGTGCCTCGATTATCTTCAGCTATATAGACACCAAGCTCCTGACCACAACATGGTATTCCTCTAACCCTATTTAGAAAATACTCTGCAAAAATGATTGAGTTTTTTCCCCACTGATGCCAATTGACAACATCGATATTGCCTTTATAAGCCTCGTCCTGCTCAGATGGGATTCTCATGTCCTCATCCCTTCCCATCATTACAATAAGTTTAGGTGCCCTTGACTTAATAGTATTGTATATTTGTGCAACCAAGTTACTATAACTTTCCCGTGCAAAATCAAAAAAATCTGTAAGCAATGCATTATCTATATACTTTTCTGTACGAGCCATATTTCTACTAAATTGATCTTCTCTTGGTAAATATGCATCATCAAAAGTTTTAACTGAGCTGACGTTTATTCCCCAGGCCTGCCTTAACATAACTATATCATTATTATATTTCTTTTTAAGCCAGCATATCCAGTTTTCCAGCTCATACTTATCTCCTGATGGTCTGCCAAGAGTCCACCCCCCTGCATAAGAATAGGATGGTTCATTTATTATATCTACCATTACATTTGGCCACTCTTTAAATCTGTCACTAAAACATTCAAATACCCTTATCACTTTTTTCCTCATTTGTGGATTATGAACAGGGCATTTTAAACGATCCCAGTTATTAAGAGTTACATTTCCAAACACGAACTGAACAGGTAATCCATATTTTGAGGCGGTATAAAAATATGCTTCAAGAGCTCTTGCAGATTTTTCATTTATATTCCCTTCCTCATCATAAAACTGCAATATTAATTCCCAATTACCACTTCTAAGTATGTTGAAACCTACTTCTTTTAATTCTTTCAAATCAACATCACATTGATATGCATTAAAGTTTATGAAACATTTACGATATTTGTCAGTTACAAAATAAGTTGTTCCATGCATGGCAAATGGCATGCCATCTTGGAGGCAAAAATCTGGAGATTTAGTGTTGTCAATATATATAGGCTTAAATGCTTTAAGGGCATTAGAAATGAATTTTTTTGAATGCTTGTAAAATCCAGTGTTTTTCTGTGCAATAAGATTATTATCTTGGTAAACACTTGTTACTACTTTATAAAATCCTTCATTCAAATCTTTGAGTTCTACTTCGCTATCAAATATACCTTGTTTAAAACAAATACTATTCAATTCTAATTCTAGCAACTTTTCACTATTTTTATTTGCAAATATTTGTATCTTTATTTTGTATTGGTTTGATATTATTTCTTTTTTAGTAATAGGTGTTAATCTTAGTTGTAACATGGGTGTTTCATCTTCGTAATACATAGCATAGCTTGAACATATTTCAAGATTCACGGTACTTCTAAGTGCTGTGCCTATAATATTTGAAAGTAATTTTATACCTGATAGCTTATTATAATAATCTTGATCAGTTGGAGTAAAATTAAGAAATATTAGAGAGCCTTTGATGAAATGGTCAACTCTTGATATAGGAATTGCCACAAGTTCGCCTGCTTTTGAATACCAACCGCACGCCGTCTCATATTGTGAACTTACAATAAAGCTATCATCAGGAGCTTTATTTTCAACAAGATTATAATGGACGCTACAAGTTTTAGACATTTTCGGAAACTCTCCAACATTATATATTTCATTTATAAAATTGTACTTTGAATTTAGTACCTTAAGCTTCATTCCTTCACCTGCAGCACCAGTTTCAGGAAAGTAGTCAACAACCTTAAGTGAACGTATTGCACTTACCGTTTGTGGCATCATTAAAGCCTTATCATTTTTAATTGTATAAGGAACACTAAAAGGCATATAACCAATATTTAGTATTATTCCACCTTTATTGTAAAAGTTTAGTATCTCATCAAAGCTCTCCTCTTTATAAAACGAGCCAAGAGTATTTATTAATACATCTACATCTTTAAAATCACCTTCCATAATATCCTCTGCACAAACAGATTTAATATTTAATTCTTCTTTTAAATTTGAAGATGCTAATTCTATTGAATCAAGTACATTTTGAACCTTTAATGTCATTTCCACAAAATTACTATATAAGATGTTAATCTTCTTCATTAAAATGCCTCCTTAAATAATCTTATTTTTCTCATATGAGTACGAATAGTAAATTCCAATTTTCAATACCTAGATATAAACGTATTTTACCATACTTATAGATACCGTTTACTTATATTTACCAAAATCTTAAAAAAATAGCCCTTGGTATACAAGGGCTATTTTTTATGCTTTAGATTTGATAAGTGTATCACATTGTTTGAAAATCACATCTTTACATTCAAGAAATATACCCTCTCTACTTTCGAGTATATTGTCTACATCACTTATACTTACGTTTTCAAATGAAACATCTCTTGCATGGCAGGCATAAATAGGAGAAACCTTCTCATATATCATTGGCTTCCCAATCCATGGTCTTAAATCATATTGTCCTAGTTCATAAATTGATTGTCTCTTAAAGTTTAGCAAAACATTCTTAAAACGGATGTTTTGAATGGCATCTTCTACATCACTATAAATAAAAATACCTGTTTCTGTTTCACATATAATATCCTCAAAGACTACATTTTTAATAGTACTAATACACATTCCTTCTTCTCTCGCAGCACAAGTGATATAAATTGGTTCACCTCTGCCCCACCATTCATCACTAAATCTTTTAGTTTGTATATTTATATGACTAAACAAAACATTTTCTACGCCATGGGTATCCCTAATTTGAAATGACAATCCTCTATTACTATTAGTAATATTTATATTGGTAAAAATACAATTTTTAAAGGTTCCAAAACTACTGCTCCCAAACTTAATCGCTGAACTTGTTGATGTTAAGTTACAATTTGTCACAAGCAAGTTTTCACAATCACCATACTCTGCTGTTTCTTCTGTACATTTCGGACAAATAGCATCATCACCCGTTACAATCCTGCAATTTTTTATGATTGTATTTTTACAACGATCAATATCAATTCCATCTGTATTAGGCATCCTTAGATCATTAGTTATATTAATGTTGTCAATAATAGTCCCTTGACATCCTACCAAATGAATAGTCCAAAAAGGAGCTTTTTGTACAGTTATATCTTCAATAAGGAGATTTTCACAATTCTCTATATATATATTCATAGGCCTTGGGTAAGTATAAACATCAAAATGGGCAGTTGCTTTCTCATCAGACTCTAGAAATAGCTTATAATTTCCATCAATACTACCTTCTCCAGTAATTTTAATGTTTTTAGTATTTTTAGAATAAATTAAAGCACAAATAGATGTTTCACTATTTATTCTTTCAAAAGGTCCTTTCCTTGTAATGTACTCCTCAGTTTTGCCACTTCCTTTTATAATAGAACCCTTCTCTAATTGCAATGTTATATTAGATTTAAGCACTAGACCACTACTCAAAAAAGTTTTTCCGGCTTCGAAAATAACTATTCCGCCACCCTTTTCACTACATTTATCTATTGATTTTTGAATAGCTACTGTATCATCACATACTCCATCACCAACGCCGCCATACTCACTAATTTTAATATTCAATAACGTCACCCCTCGTATAATGTAGTTGTAAGCATTGATAATAATTCAGTCATACTAACCACG
>NZ_CALEVF010000342.1 GCF_937920395.1 uncultured Clostridium sp.
GAACCCCTGTTACCACCGTGAAAGGGTGGTGTCTTAACCGCTTGACCAAGGAGCCATATATAATTCGTCACTTTAATTTTCTTGTGTTTTTGTAAACATCGCTTCCCGACCTCACAACCCGACATATACTATAATACATAATTTTTCACTAAGTGTCAAGATATTTTTCTGTTTTTTTGTTTTTTTTTTATTAAATGTACAAATATACTAAGTTTATTTATATAATAAATTTACTTTTTATTGCCCCTTAATATAAAAATCCATGTTCAATATACTCATTTTAGGGTAAAATTATAATGAAGATTTTTTTATTACAAATATATTTTTTTGAAGGGAGAGATTTTTTTGAAACATTCTCTTATAATAATTGGCGGAGGCGCTGCTGGTTTAACCTCTGCAATAATCGCAAAGGACCTTGGAATAGATGTTGCAGTAATTGAAGGTACCGACAGAATAGGTAAAAAAATATTAACTACAGGAAATGGCAGATGTAATATTAGTAATTCAAATATAGATATTAAAAGATACCATAGCGATAATCCCTGTTTCGCAGGGAACATACTAGATTCTTTTACCATAAAGGATACTATGAATTTTTTTTACTCTTTAGGGCTGCCTTTAGTCACAACAGATGGTGGTAAAATGTTTCCGATGTCTATGCAAGCTTCATCAGTAATTGATATTCTTCGTTTTACCCTAGAAGAAAAAAATATTCCGGTGTATACAAATACTAAAGTCAAAGAAATTTTTAAAAAGGGCAAGGGTTTTAAAATACATAGCTCAGATAACACCACATATGAGTGTACTAAGTTGATCATTTCAACCGGTGGTAAATCTGCACCTAAAACAGGTTCTGACGGCTCCGGATATACACTAGCTAAACAATTAGGTCATAGTATAATATCGCCAGTCCCTTCCCTTGTACAGCTTAAGTTAAACTATAATAGACTAAAGGCTTTATCTGGTGTAAAATTTGATGGTTATGCCAATATATTTATTAATGGAAAATGTATTCAGGAGGAATTTGGAGAGATACTTTTTACCGACTATGGCATTTCTGGCCCTCCAATACTTCAACTTAGCAGAACTGCAGCTTATGGATTATCTAAAAATAATAAAGTTTCTTTAAAAATTGACATGTTGCCAAATATTAGCCTTGAAAATCTACCAAAATTTCTAAAAAAACATTGGTCATTATTTGAAAGTCGCTCGATTTGCGATTCATTTATTGGCATAATTCACAAGAAACTTATTCCAATAATTTTAAAAGAGGCAAACATAGAAGATATGCATAAACCTTGCCGAGATTTATCCCTAATAGAAAAAGAAGCTATTTATGATTTGCTTAAACAATGGCAATTTGAAGTATCAGGTACTAATTCTTTTTCAAATGCTCAAGTTACTGCAGGAGGTATTAATACAAAAGAAATTAATCCTCAAACTCTAGAATCTAATATTATAAAAAACTTGTTTTTTGCAGGTGAAATACTTGATGTTGATGGAGATTGCGGTGGTTTTAACCTACAATGGGCATGGAGTTCTGGTGCTATTGCAGGGAGAAATGCTTCCAAATAAATTTTCTTATATATTACTAATGAAAAGGATAGATTGCTCAGATTTCTTTCACTTCACCATGTAATTCTAAAATTTATATTATTTACATCTGCTAAAAATCACAAACTCGCTTTCGCTCAAACATGTGATTTTCTTCACGCATCTGCAAATAAAATAAATTAAGAATTACTATGGTTTGTTCAATTGAATCCTACGCAATCTATCCTTTTGTTATCATAATATAAGAAAAACAATTTTAAGCATCTCAATACGTTATTTTTTATTTTCATGTTTGTTTACAGACTTATCAGAATAACGCCATATCATAAATATTAAAACTAGAACTAAACATAATACACCAACAATTATATTGAATGTTCCATAATGTATTAAGCTAAATACTATCATCATAATACCAATAATTGTTATAATCCACTTTACCTTAATAATTTTCATTTATTTTACCTTCTCAATCAATATATACCTTCGTTATATTATATTCTAAGAAAAAAGCAATTTTAGTTACTATACCCAGATACTTTCCAAAAGAGTTAGCTCAACCCCATCTTCATTTACTATTCTGTGTCTACATATCGTTTTATCAACTTCTTTTATAACCTGCGTGCTTACTTTTATTATTTCTCCATATTTTGTTTCCTTTGTGTAAGTTACCTTAATATTTCTAAGTTTTTTATTTAATATTATATCCTCTGGTATTGTTTCTATCGCCCAAGCTGCATATTTAACATTGTTTACATGCATATTTGTATCAATATCGCTATATCTTACTTGGAAACTTTTCTCACTGTCCACTTCATTTATTGATAATATATTCTCAATGTTTTTTAGTGTACTCGTACTATTCTCTATTCCATAAACTTCATACAAATCTTTTGTAACTCTTATTGGTCTTCTTGTCTCTGTATTTATTAAAATCCAAACTGAATCGGCATGACCAATTTTATTTCCTCTATAATCAAATATATCATATTTTCTGTCTGCATAAAACTTTTTAAATGAATGTGCATAGGTCTCAAGCCTTATAGTTTCGTTTAAAATAGGGTAAGACAACATTGTTATGTCCCATTTATATAAGACCCAAGCCATTTTGTTCTCTTTAAGGTAGTCTATTCCGACTCCTAAAGTTTCACTTTGGTACATTGCCATATCTCCTAAATAATTCATTATACTTGTAATTAGAACTCTTTTATGTATATCTACTTCATAATAATGAATGTTATATTCTCTGCCAGTAACTACTGGAATTTTACTCATCATATCACCCCTATTTTTTATTACTACTTTTATTATACTTAAATTATATCAAACTAAACTACTTAAATATTCAATAATAAATTAATATTAGTATAAACTTTGATAAATTTTTATTTATCTATGTAATTATTGCAAAATAAGTGATAAAATATTGTTGTCAGTATTCATTGTGAAACTGAACTATAAATAAGGATTATGAATAAATCGACTTATATCCTTATGGAATAAGAGCGGGGGGAACACATGATTAATAATAACTCTATTAAACTCAGAAAAATAAAAACAAGTGAACTTACAACCATTGGTATGCTATCAGCTGTTTGTGTAGTACTTGGTTTAACTGGATATGGTTTTATTCCACTTCCTGGTGCCAAAGCTACTATAATGCATATTCCTGTTATTATAGGTTCAATAATAGGTGGACCTATAGTTGGAATGACCATTGGTTTAATATTTGGCATTTTTAGTATTATACAAAACATAACTGCTCCAAATATACTATCTTTTGCTTTTATAAATCCTTTAGTATCAGTATTGCCAAGGGTTCTTATTGGTTTTACTTCGTACTATGTTTATAAACTAAGCATTGGTAAAAATGAAAACCTAAGAATTGGACTTGCGACCGTAATAGGGTCTTTAACTAACACATTTGGGGTTCTAACGATGGTATATGTTTTGTACGCAGCTAAATTTGCCGTTTCTAAGGGTATAGATCCTTCTATTGCTGCAAAAACTATTTATGGCATTGCTATAATAAACGGTGTTCCAGAAGCTATCATAGCCACTGTGATTACCATTCCGGTTATATTGGCCATAAAAAAAATAAGAAGAAGTTAAAAAAATAAGACACTTAGCATTTGCTAAGTGTCTTATTTTTTATGCGTTTATTGCAGTCATTAATTCTTCTAAATTAAGACCATGAACCATTGATGCTTCTTCTAATGTCTCAGCTTGTGCTGAAGGACATCCAACGCAACCCATTCCAAAGTTCATTAATACTTGAACTGATTCTGGTTTTTGTCTTACAACTTCGCCTATTGTCATATCCTTAGTTATTGTCATATTATATACCTCGCTTTATTTTAGTTTTAAATAATTATATCAGAATTTGATTAGCTAATAAATAAAAATATTTTCTAACTTTAATTCTCATTCTCATTGTATTCTATATACTTAAACTTTACTAGTACGCACTTTTTTAATCTTTAGTACCAATTTGTATACCT
>NZ_CALEVF010000343.1 GCF_937920395.1 uncultured Clostridium sp.
CTACTCCCCAAACAGTCTCAATCTGCCAATTTGGTCCACCTTGAAGCTTTTCTCTTACTCTTTTAACATGCACATCTACAGTTCTAGAGTCTCCTGGATAATCATATCCCCAAACCTCACATAAAAGTTGTTGCCTTGTAAACACTCTATTTTTATTAAGTGCTAAATAATGTACTAATTCAAATTCTTTAGGTGGCATTTTAACTTCTGCACCTTTATATGTAACATTGTAGGAATTAATGTCTATTTCTAGGTCTTCGAAATTCAAAACTTCCTTACCACCATTATCTAAGTTATAACGCCTAAGAACAGCTTTTACTCTCGCAATTATTTCTTTTGGCTCAAAAGGCTTCACTACATAATCATCCGCTCCAAGCTCTAGTGCTAATACCTTATCAAAAGTTTCACCTTTAGCCGTAAGCATAATAACTGGGGTTTCATGTTCTTTTCTTATCCATTTCAAAACATCAATCCCATCAATATACGGTAACATTATATCCAAAAGCACTAAATCTGGTTTATAGCTTAAAAAAGCTTCCTGTGCATCTCTACCATCATGTGCTACTTTTGTTGCATACCCAGAGCTTTCAAGATACATCTTAATTACCTCGGCAATATTTTTATCATCATCAACTATTAGTATTTTACCTATAGTTCCTTCCATATCAGCACCTCCAAATTGTTTTCTCTATTTTTTATCAATTACATTCAAATAAATTCACTTATAAATAATTTACCTTATTACTAATTTATCATACTTTAATGTCAACTTATTAGTTTTTTTAAAATGTTACAAATTATTCACCGTTACAATGGAATAATTGCCTTATGTTTATAGTTACCCTTTATATATATTATAATCATTATTTCACTATTATGTAAATATTATTAATTTTCACTTTAATAAAAAATAGCGATGCTTTATTATAAAAATAATAAAGCATCACTATTTTAAACTATGTAATTATAAGTTATTCGCATCTTCAAATAGCTTACTAACAGAAACATCTTCATATATTCTCTTTATAGCCTCAGCCAAAATTGGTGCTACAGATAATGTAGTAAATTTTGAGCATTGTTTCTCTTCTGGTATCTCAATTGTGTTTAATATTATTAATTCTTTTATTACAGAATCGTTTATTCTTTGAATAGCAGGCCCGGATAACACTCCGTGACTACAACAAGCATAAACCTCTTTTGCTCCTAGTTTAACTAAAGCATTAGCTCCATTAGTTATTGTACCTGCAGTATCTATCATATCATCCATCATGATAACCGTCTTATTTTTTATATCTCCTATAACATTCATAATCTCTGCAACATTAGCTTTTGGTCTTCTTTTATCAATTATTGCTATTGGTGCATGTAATTTATCTGCAAATTTTCTTGATCTAGCAACGCTTCCAAGATCTGGTGCAACTACAACTACGTCATCCCTATCCTTAAAACCATTTTCAATATAGTATTTTGCAAGTATTGGAGTTCCCGTCATATTATCAACAGGAATATTGAAATATCCTTGTATTTGGGCTGCATGTAAATCCATCGTAAGCACTCTATCTGCTCCTGCAGTTGTTATAATATCTGCCACAAGTTTTGCTGTAATTGGATCTCTAGCTTTTGCCTTTCTATCTTGCCTTGCGTATCCGTAATATGGAATAACAGCTGTTATTCTTCCTGCTGAAGCTCTCTTAAACGCATCAATCATAATAAGTAATTCCATTAAATTATCATTTACTGGAGCATTAGTTGATTGAACAACAAATACATCTGCTCCTCTAACTGTTTCGTGAATATTAACAGATATTTCTCCATCACTAAAAGTTCCTACATTCGAATCTCCAAGTGGCACTCCGAGTATATCTGCTATATCTGATGCTAATTTAGGATTTGAGTTACCTGTGAAAATCTTAATGTTTTTGCCATGGCTTATCATCTGCAGTCCTAATTCTCAAAATATATAAAAATCATATTTTAATATAATTTTTATATATTTTCATTCTATTTACTAAACAGAATGGCAGTGCACGGTATTAAAATCTTACATACTACATCACGTAATTTTTCATATACCCATTCTACTGCGAAAATCAGTTTTCCACCTCCCTTTGTAATTTACTTACTGAATACTTTACTATTTATTTATTAAGTCCTTTTTTAACTACCCAATTTTCAATATTCTTCTGCCTCGCTCTTGCTATTGCCAAAGCATTTTTAGGAACCTCATTTGTAATTGTAGACCCTGCAGCAGTATACGCATTATCGTTAACTGTTACAGGCGCTACTAGATTAGAATTACAGCCTATAAAAACATTATTGCCTATCGTAGTTTTATATTTTGCTTTCCCATCATAATTTACAACCACTGTTCCGCAACCAAAGTTACATCCGCTTCCAACGTCGGCATCACCAATATATGTAAGATGAGATACTTTTGTATTATCTCCAATAGTTGATTTTTTTATTTCAACAAAATCACCTATTCTAGCATGTTTACCTATATTGCTTTCAGGCCTTATATATGCGTAAGGTCCTACAGTAGTTTTCTCTCCTATTTGGCTTTCAATTACTACTGAACTTTGAATTACAATTCCATTTCCTAAAATACTATCAGTAATTCTATTATTTGGATAAAGAACACATTCGTCTTTAATAATAGTTTTGCCTTGTAGTACATTTCCTGGATATATAATAGTATCTTTGCCTATTATAACATCGTAATCTATGTATGTATTGCTTGGGTCCATTATTGTTACTCCGTTTTCCATATGCTTTTCATTTATTCTTTTTCTCATAATTGCCTCTGCATTTGCAAGCTCTACCTTAGAGTTAACAGCAGTAATTTCATCAGGTGAAACATCAAACGCTCCAACTTTAAGCCCTCGATTTTTTAATATACCAATAACATCCGTTAAATAGTATTCCTTTTGAGCATTGTTATTATTTAATTTATCTAAACTAATAAGGAGCTCTTTTATGCTAAAGCAGTACATTCCCGAATTTATTTCTTTAACTAATTTTTCTTCTGGCGTTGCGTCCTTAAACTCAACTATTTTCTTAACTTCCCCATTTTCGCCCCTAATAATCCTACCATATTTTTCAGGGTCACTCATCATTGAAGTTAATATAGTAGCTTTATAGCTTCCTTTTTCATGATAATCTAAAAGTTCTCTAACAGTGTGCTCACTAATTAGTGGCCCATCACCAACAAATATTGCGACGATACCTTCATTTTCACCTAAAAAATCTTTAGCACACATAACCGCATGCCCTGTCCCTAACTGATCTTCTTGAACAGAATAATTGATTTTTCTATTCTCTGTTCCTTTTTTAACCTCTGCAGCTCCTCTTCCAATTACCACATCTACCATTTCAATATCTGCACTTCTCATGGTATCAATAACATGATTTATCATTTCTTTACCACAAACTTTATGCATAACCTTAGGAGTATTTGAATTCATTCTTTTTCCTTCACCTGCAGCTAATATTATAGCGCATTTATACAAATAAAACACCTCTTTATACAATAATTCGACATATTTACATATTAAATACTACATTAACTTTAATTAAAATACATTATATTATATATATATTATATTTTATAAAGCATTTAATTGCAACTAGCCTTAACTATTTTTCATTATTTTTCTTCAAAAAAATAAAAGGGGTTTCCCCCTCTTTTTTATACGTCTATAACTTCCTTCGTTTTTTCTACTACTTTCTCTACTACTCTTGACACTGGTTCTTCATTTTTCACTTTTTCATACTCGTCTAAAATAGCTGTTTGAATTTTTTCTCTTGTTTGAGTATTTATTGGATGAGCTATGTCCTTAAATTCTCCATCTGGTGTTTTTCTACTTGGCATCGCAATAAAAAACCCACTTTGCCCCTCTATAACTTTAATATCATGAACAACGAATTCATTGTCAAAAGTTATTGATACAATCGCTTTCATTTTACCTTCTGTAGCTATTTTTCTAATTCTAACATCTGTGATTTCCATACACTCCACCTCCAAGTTGCATTATACGTTATATTTATACTATTTCTCTATAAATTGTATTTTTCCTTCTAAATTTATAAATAAATATAAAATATTTTGAATATTACGCTTTTTCAAAAGTTTCTGATGGAGTTAACTCTGCAATACCTTCATTATTTATTCCCGTAAACTGAATAATTGATATATACTCATCTACCAATTTATGCCCACTTTCAACGTTATCTACAAGAACCCCAATACCTAAAAGTTCACTTTCGAATTCTTTAAGCAAATTAATTATACCTACTGCAGTCCCTCCTGCTTTCATAAAATCATCTATAAAAACACATTTGCTCTCTTTTTTTATTGATTTTCTAGATAATGACATAGTTTGAATTCTATTACTAGAACCTGATGCATAATTTATACTAACAGTACTTCCTTCAGTAACCTTAGGATCATGACGTACAATAACTAATTGAACACCTAACATCTTTGCCACCTCATATGCCAGTGGTATTCCTTTGGTCTCGACTGTAACTACATAGTCTATATCTAACTCACTAAAAGCAGAAGCAAGAATTACTCCCGCTTTGTGCACTATTTCTGGATTATACATAATATCAGTCATATATATAAAATTTCCTGGTATTACCCTATCTTTTTGTATTAAAACTTTGCATATCTCATCTGCAAATATCCTACTTTCTTGCTTTGAGACTCCACAAATGTATTTTACTCCACCCGCTGCTCCAGCTACTGTTTCAATTCTTCCCATTGACAACTCACTCAAAGTTTCTCTTACAATAACAATGTCTTCACTAATTGTGGATTTAGCGGCATTAAATAATTCTGTAAAAGTTTTTAGATTTATTGTTTTATTGGGGTTTTCTGTTAATACCTTTGTTATCCCTGTAACTCTTTGATTTCTACTATACTTATTCATAATATATCACCCATATTTTTATTTTACGAATTTTATCTGGCAAAATCCATAATATAATTCGTATTTTAATTGTAAATCTTTTTTATCTTTATTACAATGCTTATAAAGCCTAATTTAAAAACATTACAGCAGATACTTTAATTTATTAAAAATAATAATAATAATAATATATTTTCAATTTATTTTATCAAATTAGGTATAAATCATGTTTACATGATACTATTTAGTGTTTTATATAGTTTTTTTTGATTTGTGTATAGTTTCTCTGCAATTTTGTATATAATTAAGATGTGCTTATATACTATTATTTAATATAAGCAATACTAATAAACTTACCATATAATAAATAATAATCATTTTTAAGGAGTTGATATAATGTCTTTTGATTTTATAAAAGATAAGAACAAAAAAATTCATTTCATAGGTATAGGCGGTATAAGCATGAGCGGTCTTGCTGAAATACTTGTGCAAAATGGCTATAAGGTTTCCGGTTCCGATATGCATTCATCACATATAACCGATAAACTTAAAAATCAAGGTGTTGAAGTATATTTAGGCCATGATGGCAATAACATAAAGGATGTAGATTTAGTAGTTTACACTGCTGCTATTCCTCCTGAAAATCCTGAATATATTAAAGCCAATCAATTAAACATTCCTCTAATGGATAGAGCTGAATTTTTAGGTCAAATTATGAAAGGTCATAAATATAACGTTGCAGTATCCGGTACGCACGGTAAAACAACTACAACTTCG
>NZ_CALEVF010000344.1 GCF_937920395.1 uncultured Clostridium sp.
CAGAGCGAGATTCGTATTTGTATAGCCATGCTATAAAATACACCTCGCTAGGGTGCCCCTAGAACCCTTTTAGCAAAGATTTAAAAATGCCTTAAAAGGCATTAAAAGAAAAATACTAGAACAGTATAAAGAGGATACCGATATTTTCGTTTTGGACAAGCTCCGAAGGAATGGATTTGGAAACTTATTGAACCTATTAAATATTAAAGAAACAACTGACCAAGATACAAATAAAGTTTCACTTTATATCGAAACAGAAGAAAAAGTGGAACTTGCGAAATTCGAGAGAGAGGAAGAATATTTATGCCAGACAAAGGAGAAATAATTGTTCCTAAAAGAGAAAGAAGCAAACAGCTTAATATAAGATTAAGTAAAAATGAAGTAGAGCTGTTACAAAAAAACATTGAAAAATCAAAGCTTAGACAAAGTGAATATATAAGAAAATCAATACTCAAAAAAAATATTATAGTAATTGATGAAATTAAGGGGTTCATGGTAGAACTTAAAAGAGTAGGAAATAACCTTAATCAAATTACTAGAATGATGAATAATGGAGAAATCAAAGATAGTAAGGAATTATCAGAAGTTAAAAACAATCTTGAAACCGTATGGGATAAAGTAATCGAGGCATTAAAGAAGGTGAATGAATAATTGGCTATAATAAAAGGCTTATCTTCAAGAGCTACACCACAAAAAATAGTTACTTATTTAACTAAAGAAGAAAAGACTGAAAAAAAATTAATAAGTGGAAAAGATTGTAGTCCTGGAAGCATAGTTCAAGAGTTCAGGGCAACTAAAGAGCTTTATGATAAAACTGGAGGAGTCCAGTATCACCATATGATACAAAGTTTTAGTCCTAAAGATAATATAACTGCTGCGAAAGCACATGAATTAGGTCTTGAACTTGCAGAAAAACAGTTTAAGGGCCATGAAGTTTTTGTTGTTACTCATAAAGATAAAGAACATATCCATAATCACCTTGTAATTAACAGTGTGAGCTTTGAGGATGGCAAGAAGTATCAAAGTAACAGAACCAGTATGATAGAGCTGAAAAGGGCAAGTAACAGACAATGCGAGAGGGAAGGATTAATAACTTTAGACTTAGATCATAGAGCATCAGAGAGAATTACAACTGGAGAAAAGAGAATTGAGATGAAGGGTGGTACGACGTGGAAAGATGAATTAAGGCAGTGTATAGATTTTTCAAAAGAAAAAGCAAATAGCTTTAAAGAATTTAAGGAATCTCTAAAAAAGAATTTTGAAATAAATATACGAATAACAAATAAAACAATAAGTTATCAGCATCCAGAAAAGTTGAAACCTATAAGGGGTAGTAAGCTAGGTACTAACTATGATAAGGAGGAATTAGGAAATGAGTTTATTAGAAAAAGTAAAGGAATTGAAAGAGAAAGATTTACGGGAGAATATCAAAGCCAAGGAAATACAAGTGAAGGATATAGAGAAAAAAGAAGTAGAAAAGCAAATGTCGATTGGTCAGGAATTGAATCTAATGTCAAAAATGAAGGAAATAGATTATCAGAACAGTTTGGTAATGACGTCACTGGAGCAATACAACGGAAAGTACAAGATATTAAAGAAAGAACAGACAGAGCTACTGGCATCAGCAAACCAAAAGATAGAGCAATTAAAAACGAGCAACGAGATGATAAAAGAAGTGTTAAACCAGGAGCTTTCGAATCTAACGCTAAGTATGCAGCAAAAGACAAAGAACCTAATAAAAAAATCAGAAAAAGAAATATCGACTTTGAGCGATAATTTTGGAAAGATACTTTCTAACCTTAA
>NZ_CALEVF010000345.1 GCF_937920395.1 uncultured Clostridium sp.
TTACTTTTTATGTATGGTGCTATTGCTCTAACTGCAATACCTGTAGAACTTATAAAAATTATACATCTATAGTTCTCCATTACATTTTTACTAACTAAATTAAACTCAAAATCGCTATGTTTTTTCTTTGAATATAGATCTATATTAAGACTTAACGCTAAAATTTCCGCTATTTGATCTCCATTTTGGGTAAATGTAACAACTGCATATTTCATTTTTCACCATTCCTACTATACATCATACTATAATTACGCACAAATTACAAAACAATTGCATAAATAAAAAAAGCAAGAAAAACAAGTGGGACGGTTAACAACTTATTACACAATTCATTTATATCATTCAATTAGTTATTAACTGTCTCTCACTAGTCAACTAGTCATTTAATTGTTAACCGTCCCTCAACATTCACTCTTATAAACATCAATTAGTTGTTAACCGTCCCCGGGTTAGCTTGCTTGTCCAATTCTTGAGTCACCTTAAACAAGGTCACCTTTCCTCTCTAAAATAAGGAACTGAGAGTCCAGCGGGTGGTGAATTTTTACCTGATTTTCTCATAGATACTATTACCAATATTATTATTGTAACTACATAAGGTAACAAGTCAATAAGATATTGTGATATTTCAAAACCTGGTAACCCTTGAAGTCTAAATCCTAATATATCAAGTCCCCCGAAAAGATATGCCCCAATTATTGCTTTTTGTGGTTTCCATGTTGCAAAAATTACAAGTGCAACTGCGATCCACCCTCTACCTGCCGTTACGTTTTCCTGCCATGCTGGTACATAAACAAGAGATAAGTATGCTCCACCAAGACCGCAAAGTGCTCCACCAATTAATGTGTTAGCATATTTATAAGCAGTAACATTTATACTTGCTGCATCAGCAGCTGCTGGATTTTCTCCAACTGCCATAGTGTTTAATCCCTTAGTCGTTTTATATAAATATACGAATAAAAGAATAGTCATAATATATCCAAAATATACGAACACATCATGATTAAAAAATATATCTCCTATAAAAGGTATATTCCCTAGTATTGGAATTCTTACTGTAACAAAAAAATTCTTAATTGTATTTGGCGTAACTTGACCTATCAAACTTTTACCTACCATACTTGAGAACCCTGTTCCAAATATAGTTAATGTAAGTCCACATACGACTTGATTCGCCCTAAGAGATATAGTTAGAAAGGCATATATCAGAGCGCCAAAGCCACCTGCAATTGCGGCAGCAATCATTGCTATAACAGGATTACCTGTACTTATTCCAGCCATAAACCCAATGACAGACCCCATTAGCATCATACCTTCTACCCCTAAATTAAGGTTACCAACTTTTTCTGTTAATAATTCACCAAGTGTTGCAAAAAGTAGAGGCGTACCAGCTACAACTGCAGCGGCTAAAAATGTTGTTATACTATTCATTTTTACTTACCTCCTTTAGTTTAGCTGAGAATTTAAAATTAATTTTATACTTTGTAAAAAATTCACTACCTAGTACAAAAAACAGTATAATTGCTTGTATCAATTGAGCGGCAGCTTCGGGTATGCCAAATGCTGTTTGAATAAATGAGGCACCTTGAACAAGCGCCGCGAAAAGTATAGATACTATTACTATAACCGGTGCAGAAAGTGCTGAGAGCCAAGCTATAATTATAGCTGTAAATCCTACTCCACCTGAAACATCTGCTGACAGCGTTCCACTAACAGCAGAAACTTGAATAACACCTGCAATTCCACATAAGGCACCACTTAAAAATATAGCTATAAACATAGTTTTTCTAATTTTTATACCTGCATATATAGCAGTTTTTTCACTCTCACCAAGAACTGAGATTTCATAACCCTTTTTAGTATATTTAATGAAAACATATACTAAAATTGCAAGTACAATTGCTATTATCCATCCCGCATTTATACCAAAAACATTTGGCAGTGTTGCGTTATCTGAAAAAGTAGGAATTTTCGGAAAACCCATTGCAGCCTTATCTCTCCAAGGTCCATATTGAAGATAAGTTATAAACTTTATTGCAACATAATTTAACATTAAGGTTACTATAGTCTCATTAGTATTCCATTTTCCTTTAAGCAAAGCTGCAATTAACGCCCATAATCCCCCGCCTACTACTCCTGCGCAAAACATTAACAATAACAAAGGAAATTTAGGCATATTTGAAAATTTCAAAGCAAAATATGTAGCAGCAAATGCTCCCATTAGTATTTGTCCTTCTCCTCCAATATTCCAAAATTGCATTCTAAATGCTATTGCTATTCCAAGTGAACTTATAATAAGTGGTATAGCCTTAATAAGTGTTTGCTGGATACTATAAGTTGAACCAAAACTGCCCTGAACAATTGCTACATACACATCTAGTGGGTTAAGTTTTATAATAAGCAAAAACATTGCCAAAACCACAAGCGATAGGAGTATTGCAAGACACCTTATTTTAAGGTTATCAACTTTGGTAATTTTAGACCTTTTAACAATCTGAATCATCTATATCACGTCCATATCATCAGTGTTTCCAACCATCATCATACCGATTTTTTCTCTTGAAGACTCTTTTGCATCGACGATTCCAGTAATTTCACCATCGCAAATCACCATAATCCTATCACATAAATGAATTAACACATCAAGGTCCTCTCCTATAAATAAAACTGCAGTACCTTTTTTCTTTTCCTCACTTATGAGATCATATATCGTATAACATGTATTAATATCAAGCCCACGAACAGCATATGCCATAATAAGTATTTTAGGATGCATGCTTAATTCTCTTCCAACTAATATCTTTTGAATGTTACCCCCTGATAAATATTTTATAGGATGATATATATCAGGAGTTTTAATTTCAAATTTTTCCACCATTTCTTTTGCTTTTTCAATTACTGGTTTTCTATCTATAAATATCCCCTTTTGGTTATGATAATCCTTAAGTAATAGGTTATCCACCATACCCATAGACGCAACAAGGCCCATCCCTAATCTATCCTCTGGTATAAAGCTCATACTTATACCTTTGTTTATAATATCTCTTGGAGATTTGCCTACAAGGTCTTCTCCCTCAAGTACTATACTTCCACTAGATACATTCTCTATACCTGCAATAGCTTCACATAATTCTCTTTGCCCACTGCCTGCAATTCCAGCAACACCAAGGATTTCACCTTGCTTAAGAGAGAAACTAATATTTTTAACAATTTCTGCTTTTTCAGCATTTACAACTACTAAATCAGATACTTCTAGCATTACCTTGCCAACCTCTTTATTTACTTTCTTTATAGATAAATCTGCTTTGCGTCCCATCATTAGTTCTGTTAATTCTTTAGGACTTGTATCTTCTTTCTTAAGTGTTTTTATAGCCTCACCTTTTCTTAAAACAGTAATTTTATCACAAATCTCCATTACTTCATTCATTTTATGACTTATGAATATTATTGCTTTTCCTTTTTCTTTCATACTTCTCATAATCTTAAATAATTTTTCTGTTTCACTTTCTGTAAACACAGTAGTAGGTTCATCTAACACTAAAATATCCGCACCTCTATAAAGCACTTTAAGTATTTCAAGATTTTGCCTCTCACCTACTGGCATCTGTGAAACATATTTATTCAAATCCATTTCCAAATGAAATTTTTCGCATATATCATTAATTTTTTTAATTTCTACCTTATTATTAAAAAATATACCTCTTGTTTGACCAAGTAATATATTTTGCTTAGCAGTCATTTCTTCAACTAATTTAAAATGTTGATAAATCATTCCAACACCAGCCTTAATTGCATCCTTTGGACTATTAAAGTTAGTGTTTTTTCCGTGAATAAAAATAGAACCGCTGTCTGGTGTATAAACTCCAGATAACATGTTCATAAGGGTGCTTTTGCCTGCCCCGTTTTCACCTAGTAATGCATGGATTTCTCCGCCTAGTAGCGTTAAATTCATATTGTTATTAGCTATTACTTTCCCGAAGGTTTTACTAATATTTTCTATAGATACATAAGGGGTTTTATCCATATTTACATCCTCATTTCTAATATATTTATTAGAGCTTATTGCCATCAAATTCAACAAATATAGCACTCATATAATATCATTTGTGCTATATTTATTAACTTTTATATTTTGTTTCAAATGCTTATTATTTTGCTATTTTTCCTTCTATACCTTTAACAAACCAATTAAATGATAATAGTTCCTTATCTGTCATAACTATACCTTTTGCAATTTTAACAGCTCCACTTTGATCTACTAATGGTCCTACAAATATTTTATTTTTACCTGATAAAATATCAGCTTTTGCTTTAGCAACAGCTTCTGCTGCTCCTTTAGGCGCATTTTTTGTAAGTGGTGCAAGCGAAACTACTCCAGATTCTAGACCTTTCCAATAACTTCCTGACTTCCAAGTCCCAGCTTGAATAGCCTTTATTTGCTCAACATAATAAGGAGTCCAATTCCAAACTGGAGCTGTCATATATGATTTTGGCGCCTTAGCACTCATGTCTGTATTGTACCCAATCGCAGATATACCTGCTTCTTCTGCCGCTTGAAGTGGGCCTGCAGTATCTTGATGTTGAGTAATAACATCCACGCCTTCTGCAATTAGTGCTTTTCCTGCTTCTTTTTCTTTAGCTGGATCATACCAAGTATTAGTCCATTTTACTTTTACTATAGCTTTAGGATTAACAGATTGTACACCTAAAGTAAATGCATTAATTCCTCTTACCACTTCTGGTATTGAGTATGCAGCTACATATCCTATTTTATTAGTTTTAGTTTTCATACCGGCAACTATACCTGAAAGATATCTTGCTTGATAAATACGACCGAAATATGTAGACATATTTGTCGATGTTGTGTACCCAGATGCATGAAGATATTTAACATCAGGATGTTTTTTAGCTGATGCTACCATTCCATCCATAAATCCAAAGCTAGTTCCTACAATAACGTTAGCTCCTTGATTAATCATTTCCTCGCATGTTTGTTCTACATCTGCCACATTCTCTTTTACTGATTCCTTGAACAAAGTCTTTACACCTAATTGTTTTTCAAGACCTTTTCTTCCCATATCATGAGAATAAGTATAACCACCGTCACCTACAGGTCCTACATATATAAATCCTACTACTACTGGTTTCTTTACATCATTTGTCCCAGTTTTCTTTGTGCTACCACATCCTGCAAGCGCGAGTGATGTAATTAATGTAACTGCTAATAGTAAACTTCCTAATTTCTTTTTCATTAGTAATGCCCCCTTAAATCTTTTATGTAAAATATTATTATTTAAAAACTACCTTATTATCTTTTAAAGATTTTATTATGGCGAGTGACTCTACCTTAACCCCCTCCTTTTCTATACATTTTCTACCATTCTGGAATGCTTTTTCAATTACAATTCCCACTCCAACAATATTAGCCTCAGCTTGACGTACAATTTTAATAAGACCGAGAGCTGCATTCCCATTTGCTAAAAAGTCATCAATTATCAAAATTTTATCTTCTTTATTTATATATCTTTTACTAGTTCTCACTTTATAATTCTTATTTTTTGTAAAAGAAAATACATCAGCCTCATATGCGTTATTATCCATTGTTGTGGAATCATTCTTTTTTGCAAACACTACAGGGACGTTGTTAAAATATTGTGCCACAATACATGCTATGCCTATACCTGATGCTTCAACTGTTAGTATTTTTGTAACTTCATCATTTTCAAATCTTTCTTTAAATTCTTGTCCTATTTCATTTAATAGTTTTATATCAATTTGATGATTGAGGAAACTATCAACCTTTAAAATCTCACTACCTATTACTACTGCTTCACTTAATATCTTATTCTTTAGTGCTTCCATACATTTTCTCCTTCGTAATAATTTTTTCATATTATGTATATATAAAACAATAACCCCCTAGATAACGATTTAATACGTTAACTAAAGGGGTTTATAATAAAATCTTCCATAAAAATAATTTATACTAAAATTATTTTTACTTTATTTATCAAAACACCCATAGTCAAGTCTTTTAAGGTTACTTGGTAGAAACGCTTAGACCATATTTCTAAGCTTATATGAGTTTGCGAATATTAATTTTTTTTTTCATTTCATCGTTCGTGTTTATACTTGTTATTACAATATTACAACATTTGTTTTATTAAATCAATATCTATTTTTAAAATTCGTATGGTTCAACCTTTTTCTCTATAACTACAGGGAAATCATCTGAACCTTCAAGCACTGTATTCTCACGCATAATTATATTTCTATCAACAATTACATTAGTGAGCTTACATCCCTTTTTAATTTCACATTTTTCAAATATTATACAATTTTTAATTTCCACGTCCTCATGTATGGTCACTCTTCTTGCGATTATACTATTCTCTATTTTCCCCTTCAAAATACATCCATTTGAAACTAAAGCGTTATTAACTTTTGATCCATTAAAATATTTAGTAGGGGCCTCATTTTTACTTTTTGTATAAATTAACCCATTACTAAAAAACAACTCTTTTGTTACCTTAGTTTTTAACATATCCATACTAGCAGAATAATAATTTCTCAAAGAATCTATACGCTTAACATATCCTTTAAACTCAAATGCATTTATGTTCAACTTCAAAACATGTTCATATATAAATGATTTTATTGAATTATGATATCCTGTTTGCATACCATTTTTCACAATATCAATAAGAGTGCTCTTTTTCATAATAAACATTTCCATTGATATATTTAGTTTATCTGATACACCTATATTTTTCCCAACGCTTAAAACTTTATTTTCTTCATTAATATATAATGTACTGCAACTTAAATAATCAATTTTCCCACTATTCGTTTTTTTATATAATAATGTTATGTCACTACCCGATTCCTCATGATAAGTTGCCGCTTCATTGTAATCCAAATTGCATAACATGTATGAAGAAGATATTATTACGTAATCTTGTTTTGATTTATAAATATATTCCACATTGTCGTTTAATACATCTATATCCCTTAACTCTGATCTTTCTGATGTAAGATTAAATACAAATAGTCCATTTATTTTTCTATCTAAATCCCACGGTTTCCCTGAACCTAAATGACCAACTAATGACCTAGATTTTGTGTTAGTGAAAATGCCTACATTATGAATACCTGAATTAACCATATTGGAGAGCACAAAATCAATAATCCTGTATCTCCCTCCTATAGGTA
This sequence comes from uncultured Clostridium sp., assembly GCF_937920395.1. Taxonomy (GTDB): domain Bacteria; phylum Bacillota; class Clostridia; order Clostridiales; family Clostridiaceae; genus Clostridium_AD. The sequence continues at coordinate 7,210 of NZ_CALEVF010000345.1, forward strand.
TAGCAGCTATTGGTCTTGATTTTGTAAGGCTTTTAATATTATCTTCCCTCTCATTTAACATTAATATTCCCATATAATTTCCAAGCATTTTTATCACCTCTTTTATTTTATACTTTAGTTAACATCTTTGAATTAGCTTTTATTTCGGCTCCTTCTTCTACAACAATAATATCTTTCCCATTTCCAATATATGAATCACGTCTTATGGTAACATTACTCCCTACAATAGCTTTATCTATAACCACATTTTTTCCAATTTTAGTATTTGGTAAAATAACTGAATTAGTTATTTTAGTATTTTTACCTACATGTACTCCTTGAAAAAGCACACAATTATTTATTTCTCCGAATACTGTACAACCCTCATTGAGCAATGCATTATTAATTTTAGCTTCTGGCCCTATATATTGAGGTGGTAACATAGGATTTACAGTATATATTTTCCAATTATTATCATGTATATCAAGTTCATTCTTATCAGATATCAAATCCATATTAGCGGACCAAAAACTTTCAATAGTACCAACATCCCTCCAATATCCTTTAAATGGGAATGCATATAACTTCTGATTATCCTGAAGCATTTTTGGTATTATGTTTTTTCCAAAATCATTACTTGATTCTTTATCGAGATTGTCCTCTTTTAAAAGTTTTTTAAGTACAGACCAGTTAAAAATATAAACTCCCATAGAAGCTAAATTATTTTTAGGCTCTTTAGGCTTTTCTTCAAATTCAAAGATACTATAATCTTCCTTTGTATTCATTATTCCAAACCTACTACACTCATCATCTGGCACCTCTATTACAGCAATAGTAACATCAGCGCCTTTTTCTTTGTGATAATCTAGCATTTTCGAATAATTCATTTTATAAATATGGTCTCCTGATAAAATAAGAACATATTCCGGCTCAAAGTCATCAATATAATTTATATTTTGAAATATAGCATCTGCTGTGCCATTGTACCAATTGCCACCATTCTCACTCTGGTAAGGGGGCAGTAGACTTACACCACCGTTTCTCCTGTCTAAATCCCATGGAGCACCTATACCTATATGTGCATTTAACGCTAAAGGTTGGTATTGAGTAAGAACTCCTACTGTGTCTATATCAGAATTTGAACAATTACTTAATGAAAAATCTATAATTCTATACTTTCCTCCGAATGGAACTGCTGGCTTCGCTGTCATCTTAGTTAATTGTTTTAACCTTGATCCTTGACCACCTGCTAGTATCATTGCTATCATTTCTTTTTTCATAATAGTTTTCTCCCTCCTATATTTTTTTAAATTGGGTATCATAAAAAACATATTAAATTAAAATAACTTTTTATAAAAGATTTGTCAGATTTTATTTCATTTTATCAAAATCATAGATTAATAAATACAATTTGTCAAGAAGGATTATAAAACAAAATGCTATACTAGATAATTGACTAGTATAGCATTTTCATATAACTAAACCTTAATATTATTAAATTACAACTTAATATTAACAGGTGGTGTATCCCAAATTTCTTTTGCATATTTCTTTATCGTATTATCACTAGAGAATATACCAGATTTTGCGATATTTGTAATTGACATTTGTTGCCAAATAGATTTTTGCCTAAATAACCTATCAATCTCACTATGAGCATTAACATAAGCGTCAAAATCTTTTAACACAAAATACTCATCATTATTAGCAAGTAAGCTATCATATAAACCCATAAATTCTGTTTTAGGAGTTCCTAAAAATCCATTTATCAATTGATTTAATATGGTATTTATCCTTTGATCATTATTATATATATAATAAGAGTTATATGTTTTATTCTTATAATACTCTATTACCTCTTGAGCTGTAAGCCCAAACAATATAATATTTTCTTTACCAACCGCATCAAATATCTCCACATTTGCACCGTCTAATGTAGCTATTGTTATAGCCCCATTCATCATAAATTTCATATTACCTGTTCCAGAGGCTTCCTTTGATGCAGTAGATATCTGCTCACTTACATCTGCACAAGGAATAATTCTTTCAGCAAGGGACACCCCATAATTTTCAAGGAATAATATCTTTATTTTTCCGCGAACTATAGGATCATTATTTATCTTACTTGCCAAAGTATTAA
>NZ_CALEVF010000346.1 GCF_937920395.1 uncultured Clostridium sp.
GACTGTCTTCTATATCAAAAGAATAATATGCGGGGCCATACAGCATATTATAAGTGTCACGCCCATTGCCACGAATATCATGATTACCAAGAGTAGTACAAAGGGTAGTAGAGATTTTTGACACCATTTGATGAAATAGTTGCAGTATGCTTTCCCTTTATTGTTACTTTAGGCATAGGTGATAGTGCTCTGATTACAATGTTTTCAGTATCATCTTTTCCCTTTTGAATACCTTTTACAAATCCTCCATAAACAGTGACTTGCGCATTCTTGGTTTGATAAGTTGAAGATGAGTCATCGGGGTTAAACTGAAGTGGCACACTGACAAAGTCTTTGCTGATTTTATAACTATTTTTTGCATTATAAATAAATGCACTAGCTCCAGTAATAAGACATATACATAAAACAATTATTGTTAAGTTGATAATTTTCCTTATTTTCATAATCACACCTCTTATTTAACTTTTGATGCTATGTAACACTCTTCAATCATTATAAATATACCTCATTTTTAAAATATATATTATAATATGTTAAAACAACCTCGTTAAAACATAAACAAATACTCCAAACCAAATAAAAATTATAATGCTTCCTGCTACCCAATTTTTAGGTTTACCATCATTAAAAATATTTGATGATTGTTCTCTGCAATCATTCATAATATCTTTTGGTATTAATCTAATTGCAAATGCAATTCCAATAGGTATTAAAATTAAATCATCAATATATCCCAATACTGGTATAAAATCAGGAATTATATCAATAGGACTTAAAGCATATCCAACTACTAATAATATTAAAACCTTAGAGTACCAAGGTACATCATGTCTTTTAAATGCTAAATATAATGCTCCAATTTCTTTCTTTAAACTTTTAACCTTTAACTTTATATTAGTCAAAACTTTTTTGGATAATTCAATATAATTGTTAATTATAATTCCCCCTCATTATAAATTTTCATGATCTTATGTTATATAAATGCATTTTAAATATTATATCATGAAATTTAAAATATCTATTTGAACATATCCAAAAATAAATGAATATAACATAAATGTAATTGATTTATATTTACATTGAGGCTATTACTCATATAAAATTATTGACTAAAACAAAATCAATTATAATTTAATGAGCATGATTATGCCCTTCTGTTGATGCTAAATATGTACCTATAATCATAATAACTAAAGCAATAATAAATGAGATTCCGGGTATTTCTCTAAACATTATAAATGATAAACCTACCCCAATAAATGGTGCTATAGCATAATAGGCACTCGTTTTTGCCGCGCCTAAGTCTCTTTGAGCATAGATATAAAAGAATATACTTAATCCAAAAGAAAAGAATCCGAGTACAAGTGCTGCTATGATATAAGGGATATTATTTGTTTGTTCACCTATTATAAGTGCAATTAGTAAAGAACCAATTCCTGAACCAAATCCTTTAACTACAACTATTTCTAATGGGTCTTTTATAGATAATCTTCTTGTACAATTATTTTCAAATCCCCAGCAGATACAACCTAACAGTACAAAAATTGAACCAAAAGAAAAAGATAAACTACTTATATCTTTTACAGATAAAATAATACTTGATACAGTAATTAAAATAATAGCACCCCATAGTCGTTTGCTGATAAACTCCTTAAATATTACTAAAGCAATCACCGAGGTTGCAACAATTTCAAAATTGTTAAGTAATGATGCATTAGCAGAAGTTGTCATGGTAAGCCCAAACATTAAAAATATAGGTGCTGCTATGTCTAATACAATCATTCCTATTGTAAATGGAAGTTCTTGTCTCGTAAGTCTTGCTTCAGTTTTCTCCTTGTATATCTTATTCTTAATAAGTCCGACAATGAACATTCCGAGTCCTGAACCTATATAAAGAAAGGATGCCATTAATGTAGGTGGAATTTCTTTTAACAGTAGTTTGGATACAGGCAAACTAATAGCATATAATGCCGCTGATAATATTGCAAAATAAGCTGCCTTATATTGTTTAATCTTCATTTTTTACGCCTCACAAATATTATTTAATAAATTTATCAATAGCACTATTTAAATCTTCTAGTACCTTTTTATCTCCAGTTTCTACTGCATTTACAACACAGGTATTAATATGATCTTGTAAAACAATTTTTCCAATATTATTAACTGCAGATCTTACTGCTGCAATTTGAATAAGAACTTCACTACAATCTCTATTATCTTCTACCATCTTTTTAACAGATTGTAAGTGCCCTATGGCTCTAGATAGCCTATTTATAACTGCTTTAGTATTCTGATGTTCATGATTATGTTGTTTACACATATTTAAGTCCCTCCATTTTGTATCCCCCATAGGGGGTTATAAAATTATATCATTATTTTGTTTTATTTGTAAGGGCCTATTCATCATAAATGTAATTGTGTTACTTTCAGATTGTGGCTATTACCTATTCATTTTTAATGTATAATAACGTGTTGGTTTGTTACATTAAATGTATCAAAACGGTGAAATTCATTGCATAAAAAAAGAAGGTGTTAACCCTCTTACATTTCATATCAAATATTTGACCCCATATCAGCGTCATTATAGCTTGGATAAAAACATTATTGAGAATAGAAAAAGAGTGTATACACTGGTAATGACTATTATAATAAGATTATAAATATTTTAAAAGAGTATAGCACTAAATGAAATATGTTTAAGATAATAAATGTGCATACTTAAGTCTAGCATTACACGATTTTTTTGCTTAATCGCCACATTTTTATTTTCAGGTCTTATTCTAATTAGGTTGTTGTTGAATTTTTATTTATCATGTTAGCATTTATTAATTTATATATATATTATTTTGCTATTTTACTATTAATTATTTTACTTTAAAGACGATATATATAATGTTTTATAAATTCTAAGGAAATATTAATTTGAAAAATAATAAAATAATTGCAAGGTTTTAAATAAAACAAATAGTGTTGCTACAATAATATTTTATTTTAGGGGAGTGAATATTAATGAAATGGTTTAATAACTTGAAAATGATTCAGAAATTATTATTAGATTTTATTACAATTGGGTTGTTCGTTGGCATAGGTGGAGGGATTGGCGTCGCTAACATGAGTAATATCGATAAAAATGTTACTACCATTTACTCAGGTGATTTAGTAATTATATTAATAATTATTATAGGATTACTTGTTGCAATTGCATTAGCTTTAATAATTGTTATTGGAATTTCAAAACAAATAAAAAAGGTTGTAATCGTAGCTGAAGCTCTTTTGGATAACGATTTATCAAAAACTATTGATATTGATAATAATAGTGAAATTGGAAGTTTAGCAAAAATAATAAACAAAGCTATAATAAACATAAAAACATTAATTATAGAAATATCAGAAAGTGCTACTGATATTAGCGCAACTAGTGAAGAACAGTCTGCTACAACAGAAGAAATATCAGCAAAAATGGATAATGTCAATGAATCCATAAGGCAAGTATCATTAGGATCAGAACAATTAAGTGCAACAACACAAGAAGTAAATGCAACTACGCAAAGTATTTCAGAGAATGTGGATGATGTTACTATAAAAGTAAATAAAGCAACTAAAATTACAAAGGATGCAGAAATAAAAGCGAACCAAGCTAGAAAAATTGCTGAAAATAGCTCTAGTATCGCAAACGAATTATATTTGGAGAAGCAAGAAAGTATATTAAAAGCGATTGCAGAAGGCACGGTTGTTAGTGAAGTTAAGATAATGGCAGATGAAATCGGAAATATAGCAAGTCAGACAAATCTTCTTGCACTTAATGCCGCTATTGAGGCATCAAGAGCAGGCGAACAGGGTAAGGGATTTGCTGTAGTTGCTGATGAAGTTAGAAAATTAGCTGAAGCGTCAGCAACTACAGTTAAAAGAATTCAAGAGGTAACTGATAAAGTTGAAAAAGCTTTCCAGAATCTTTCGAGCAACGCTCAGGATGTATTAAATTTTATTGATACTAAAGTTAAACCTGATTATGATTTATTTGTAGATACAGGTAAGCAATATGGTGATGCTGCCGTAGGAGTTAATATGATGTATTTGAATTTTGGATCTTCAATGAATATAGTAAATGAAACTGTATCAGAAATTAGTAAAGCAATTGAAAATGTATCAGCTACAGCTGAAGAATCAGTTGCTAGTTCAGAGGAAATACTCGCAAGTGTTAATGAATCTGTTATGGCAATCCAAGAAATATCTAAAGCATCTCAGAATCAGGCAATATTAGCAGAGAAACTAACCATTATGGTTCAAAAATTTAAGTTATAAAGAACTAGCCTTACTAAGATTATATATTAATATAACCAGAGTTCGTGTTTTTATGACAAAAACGAACTTTAGCTTGATACACTAAAAATGATTTAATATGTTTAGACAGATATTAAATAAATAATACTTGTCCCCTGTAGAGCAGTTTCAGTCGTAATCCAACGTGGCCCCTTTAAATTGGATGGAATCTTTTAAATTCAATTAGATTTCATAGCATTTTTAACTTAAATTTAACTTCCCATACTTCAGTGATTTCAGTCGGTTATTATCTATTAATGTTATTTTTTTAATTAAATTTTCATTAGATTTTTATAAGATTTTACAAGATTCTAATCTAGCGATTAACAACAATATAATTAAATAACTTCTATTAATGTAGTACTAAGTAGTACACAGAGAAAAATAGATTGCTAAAGTTTCCACGGTATTTTTCTTTAATCAGTATTGTATATTCGTAGCAAATTTGATCAATCTACATATGATAAAGGACAAGCTCTTCTGAAAGAGCTTGTTAAAATATAAAGGAATGATATTACTTGGATATTAATAATTTAAGAAGCAATATAAGTTTACAAAAATAACGAATTAAGAAAGGCAGATTATAAATGAATAAAAATATAATTGAAATATCAAAAATCGCAGCAACATGGTGGGCAAATGTAATAATTAATCCTAAGTTCGATAATGGTGACGATAGTAAAATAGGAGATGCTATAAACAGGGATCGGGAAATGAGAGTTAAAGAGGTAACAGATGAGACTAAAGTTAAATTTCTTAACCATTTGTCAAAGGCTATTGAATCAAAATTAACATTAAAAGCTCAAGCTATAAATATAAGTGTTGATTATAGTCCAGATAAGATATTAGTAGACTCGGCGGAATATGCAAATTTATCTACATCAAACTTTCCTATAAAAACTACAATGTGGATTTCAATTAACCACGTAGCCGTATCTTATGGGTATACTGCAAAGACGAAATATTTGTATGTTAATAAGAAATTTTGGTATAAGGAGATAGATTGCTTAAATGAATCTATTAAAGAATATGGCCGGGGAATAGCATATTATGATTGGTTAACTGAAAGCGATATAGCAGCCCATGTTACAATATTAAAAAAGAAAATTAAAGAGTATCAAATAAATCTTGAAAAGTCAGCTGAATAAAATTATCTCCTGATTTCCAGTATACGAAATTAAGTTTGTTTTAAATAAGACAAGTTATAGGCCCTACAGTACCTTATATTTATAATCTGCATATATTATGTGTAAATAGATATTACATTAAAAATATCTATTTTTAATGATTTCTTAAATAAAAAGTAGTAAAAAGTTTTATGGAAAATAAATCTATAAAAATTCAACCAGAAGATGCACAAATTATTGCAGATCCAAGCAATGATTATTTATCTATTTTAGTTGGAGCAGATGCAAAATTTAATAGCGGTGCAACTGGTGTTATTATAGGTCAATCATATAATATAAGCTTTGCATGACCGAGCAGTCCCGGGACATCTTTTACTACAATTAGAATTGATGGAATAGATTATATATATGGTATTGGAGGAACGATGGTTCAATCTCCTACTGAACTTCCAGATTTGAAAAATGAATCTATTTGGCTATATTACGATAAAGCTTTATAAATTTAATTCAAAATACCCGGAAAATCCACAACTTAATATCAAAATCTATTATAGCAGTTCGAGTGGATTGTATAAAATCATAAATCACCAGCTTCAATAAAAAAATACTAATAATATTAATTTAATTTTCATTTAAATAAAATAGAAAGAAGTAACCTATTTGACTAGGATACTTCTTTACAGTGTTTTTATTTATTAATAATTAAAGTTTCCATAATATCCACTTACATGAACTAAATTCATACTTTAACTCATATAGCCTCTCTGAGCCCTTGATTATGCTCTGGCACTTATAGACCAACATATTTTATCTTTAGTGAGAGAGTGTATAACAAGTGCCAAACTCCCACTAGAACTAACTTCCTTTCTTTTTGTACTATTTCTTATGTACAATATGTTGATAACTTTGTTGAAAGTCCGTCATATTAGAAGGATGTGACTTAATTGATTGATGAATTATGATGAAATGAAGTTGTTGCAAATCATTTTTGCTCTCGTTTTATGTATTTCTTATTTCTACTTATTCAGGTTTTTTAAATGATAATAATTGAAAGGCAATTCTTTAATTTGTACATCATCTACGATATTAATAGTCTCTACATAATCAAATCCGATTATTTTGGCGACTGCTATTGACCCAAAATTATCTGGTTGTATAGTCGTAATTAAATACTCATATTCAAATTCACAAAATATATATTCCACAAATGAGTGCATGGCCTCTGTAATATACCCTCTACATTTATAATCTTCATTTACAAAATAGGCAACATAATAAGATTACTACTATTTATATCATGAAATATCAAATGTATATATATTACTCAACTTTCGCATGACAAAATCATTAACCTCTGTTTTATAAACTAAGTCAAGACACATACACATCTGAATCTTTTAATAAGTTTAATAATTTTAATAAATATTAAATTTATTAAAACGTTGATAAGTAATAGAAAATAGGTTGTAGTAAATACAGGTAATAAAATAAAGTTATTGGAGGGATTAAAATGCCGAGAGACAAATCTGTTGACAGTGAAAGAACCCGTAGTGCAGTGAAATATTATTACAATTTGACGAAAGAAAAAGGATTATTAGATCCCCTATTAAAGGCTGGAGGATTTCAGGTTCAAGCAATCGAGGCCACAATACGCCGAGGAAAAATAAGCACTAAAATGATTGATACATTCAAAGACGTACTAAACGCGGATCCGGCAGTTCTCACCGGCGAAAAAGAGCTTCCAGCGGAGGAACCAACAACTGAATTTGTAACTTCTCCTAACTCAGTAAATTCACCGGAGACTGAGAGGACAGTGAATTTACTAATTGCACTGCTTTCTGTCGAAAAAATAACTGATAATACTGAATTTAAGAAGGAATTAAATGCAATTAAACTTAGTATTACGCGATTAGCAAATAGTATATTGCCGGCGAAAACCTGGTTTAATACGAATATGATAGGAACCGAAATTCCTGAATCAATGGTTCAAGGTACAAACATAAAAACAGCACCAATGGAATGTTCTCACAATGAGTTATGAATTATGAGTTCAAAAAAGAGCAGCAGAGCCCTTATTTAGGAGGACACGTAAGTAACAAAAGTAAGAATATCCAACTATAAAATAGATTTCAAAGCATAATATATATATAGGTGGTGTTTAAAAATGTTAAAGGATTTAGCTAGCCCATTCAAATCAGTTTCTTTTAAGTCTCTATGGATAGGGCAATCATTTTCACGCCTGGGTGATTGCATAATGCTTGTTATGTTACCAGTAATTGTATATTCAATTACTGGTTCTGCATTAACCATGGGATTCGTAATGACTTTAATTATGATACCCCAGATTGTGTTAACTCCTTTTACTGGTATTATAGCAGATCGTATTTCCAGAAAAAATTAATGATTATAGCAGACGTAGTAAGGCTAATTACACTTAGTATAATTTTTATATTTTCTATATCAAATAGCATAAATATATCTATAATATACATTTATGCAGTAATTTCAGGCACTATGACTTCTATCTTTCAGCCTGCCTATTCTGCAACCAGAGCAGAAGTATTTACAAAAGAAATAAGGAATGCAGCGAATTCACTAACGCAGATAAATGAGCAATTTGCGAGATTAGTTGGACCTTCACTAGGCGCTTTAATTATAAGCTTTACATCAATAAGTATTGCTTTTGGAATTGATGCAGCAACATTTCTTGTTACTACTCAGCCATTGCAAATAGCAAAAACCCTTTTATTGGCAAAAAGGGT
>NZ_CALEVF010000347.1 GCF_937920395.1 uncultured Clostridium sp.
ATGTTGATGATTTATCAGATGAAGTGCTCAAAGGATTAGACAGCTTAGATCTGTTAACTTCAAACTCAAAAATAAGATTTCTTAAATGGTGTAGCAAAATCAAGGTCCCTAAAAGGATAGATACTTATGAGTCACTTATTACGGCTCATCAAAGTGAGGTGGCATATCGAAAAGCACGTGATGCGGAGCATAAATTTAAAGACATTACTTTCAGCATGTTCAGTAATTCAAAAATTAAATATCAAAATAATAAAGCAGCTATTCCAATTAATGTGTCAGATAAGGAAATTGGTAGGGTATTTAGAATCATGGATACGTTGATTAAGGCTATAAGACAACTAGAAGGAAGAATTATAGTTGAGTTACGAGAAGAAGACTACGCATTTATTGATTTCAATGGATATAATGTTTCATTTGTAATATCTGAGCGCAAGGTGAGACGGAGATCATTGTTGTCGAATTCTCAAGAAGAAAATGTGAAAAAGAGTTTTAGACCTTCATATGAGAAGGTTTTTAGTGGGGAACTTATAATGGAATTTAAAGAAATTTATTATTATGGTGAAAGAAACAAGGTTCTGGAGGTTCTATTAAAGTTTGAAGACAAATGCAATTGTAGAATTGAAGACCAACTGGGAGAAATTTTAATTGCACTATGCAGATTATCCAATACAGTAAAAATAGCCAATATTATAAAAGAACGCGAGAACGATGTAAAACGTAAAGAAAAAGAAATCCTTTATGAGATAGAAGAAGAAAGAGTTAAAATAGAGCACTTAGTTGAAAGTATGGAACAGCAAATGGAAAGTTGGTATAAATCTGAAAGGTTACGTAAATATGCTGATGAGTTAGAATCACTCGTAGTTACTACAACTGATGATAATACCAAGGAACTTCTGTTAGCATATATTAGTTTAGTGCGTAAAAAAGCAGAAAGCAATAATCCTGTTGCCAATATACTTAATGAAGCAAAAGCAATTGGCATCGAGAGGTTAATATAGTAATACAATATAAAAAAACAGTGTATACAAGGATATTATAGTCAGAAAGTAATAATATCCTTTTTTTGCGTGGAATGGATTAACAAAGTCAGAATTGATTCACGTTTTACAGTAATGCAATATTACTGATGTAGCAGAATGAAACACCTCAAACGGTTATACATATATAACTGGGTTAAATAAGAATAAGTGGACTTATAACTGTTTTGTAAATGAAATCAATAAAAAGAATTACTATAATAGTATATTTATTTTTATTGAAAAGTGTGGGTGCAATGCTTTAAAGAGGAATTTTATGCTACGTTACTGATTTTTGTAATGGGTTTGGATATGATATCTTGCTCATACTTAAGTTTTTCATCAAATTAATTTGATATATACAATGTCAACAAACAATCAAGAAACCAAGTAGGAGGAAGCAAGATAAAATTACTATGCAAATGTGGTAATGATGAAGAGAAAAACTGATAAGTTAAAAAATAGTTTACGAAGATCTAGGGTAACCTAGGGTTTTATTTTTATACTTTTTACAAATATTGAAGGAAAAGATAAATTTATGTAGAATTAAGTTAAAGAAAGCAGTAGGTTTTTACTACATAAATAAGGAACTTAAAAACAACATATAATGTCTATAATGGGCAGGTCTTTAAACTAACACTGTGTTCATGAGTGTCGGGAATACAGTATTATATGGTGTTAGAAATGGAATTATTTAAATTTGAGTTGCTAAAGGATAGTAGGGGGAATAACTTTGAGTAAATCTACAAATTTTGAAGTTTTTAAAATAATATGGGATAAAAGCCCAATTATCGTGCTTGATGCTAATATTCTATTGGACCTTTATAGATATTCTGCGGATGCTACTGAGGATATCATTAATGTTCTATCAAATGTAAATGAGCAATTGTGGATACCATTTCAGGTTAAGGTAGAATTTAATAAAAATAAAGATTTAATAAAAAAACAGCAGTTTAATAAGTATAAGAATATACCTAAAGAAATTAACAGTATTATTAAAACAACACTGGATAGCATAGGAAGTAAATTTTTTAGATATAAGCAATTTCATTTTCCTAATATTGATATATTAGAACATAATATTATTAATAATCTTAATGCATTAAGTCAACAAGTAAGTAGTTTTAATGATGGTATAAATGAAGAAGAGATAAGAAATAAGAATTTATTAAGAAATAATATAGTTGAAGAATTTGTAGAAAAAATAATTTCTACTGGTAACATTGGAAGAGAATATAACATCTTAGACTTAATTAAAATATATCAAGAAGGTGAAATTAGGTACAAATACTTAATTCCACCTGGATATATGGATGCAAGAGAAAAAGATGACTTAACAAAGTTTGGGGATTTAATAGTTTGGAAACAGATACTAGAATATGCTAAATTTAATAATAAGGAAATACTGTTTGTTACTAGAGATACTAAAGAAGATTGGTGGGAAACATCTCAAGAAAATGGCCAAAAAGTTATAGTCGGGCCAAGAAATGAATTAATTGAAGAATTTGATATATTCGTACAATTCAATAAGCATTTTAATATGATTACCTTAAATGAACTAATTCCTAATTTATCAAAAATGTTAAATATTAATACTATTAACACTCAGTTAGAATTAGATGCTTTAGACTATATTAAAGTAGTTTTTGATGGAAAAGTAGATGGTGATTTTGAACGTGAATTCCAGAAATATATAGATACGATAGATCCATACCAAATTATTGATAATTCATCGAGAGACATCAACGTAATTAAATTGATAGATGCGTCTGTACCTAATATAACTGATGTATTTGTAGAGTTTAAAGAAAATGAAGTGATTTATAATGTTGAATTTAAAATTCATATTAAATTTAATGGCTTTGTTAATTTTGATGATGAAAGAGATGATATATATGATATAGGTATAGGTATTGGTACTACCCAATTTAGAGGTAATTTTAGTCTTAGTAGGAACATTGATTATGAAAATGATGATTTAGAAGACTTAGATACTGATTATGAAAATTTTTTAATAGATAATATTGAGGTAATTGAAAGTCAATTTATTGAGAAAGATGATTTATGTATTATGTGCCAAGAGAGAGAAGGCGAATATAACTATAATGATGAGGGTTTAATATGTGATTATTGTTATTCTCATAACGATGTTGCAACGTGTACTTCGTGTGGTAGAGTGTTGCCTTGGTCAAATATGGGTGGAGATGGATTTTGTAAGAGATGCTCACCAGAGTATGATTATTAATGCTATTACAACTTTATTAAAGAAAATAGTTAATCATTAAAATATTAATTATATAGTATTTGTGTTTTTAGCCTATATTTAGTTGTATGAATCTTTTGTCAACAATATATGATTAGTGGGTCAAAGCGAAGATAAAATTTATCTAAACTACTGCACAGTCACACTGATTTATAAACGGACGTCTAAATGTTAATATATTGTTTGTCTACAATACTATACTATCACCAATAAAATGCTTTAGGACAAACATAATAAGCGGATTTATAGAAATTTGGTTTTGGTAATTTTCTTATGTAATTATTTATTCTCATGTGTTTGCACTGTTTGTCTAGAGGTTTAATTGGAAAATTAGAAAATTGCTTATAATGATATAAGAAAATTCTAATATTTAAAGGAGATAATAGGTTATGATGATTTATGAAAACATTGATGAATATGAGAGAAACATCTCAGTATGTAGTTGCATATATAGATATGTTAGGTGTGACTTCAAGAATGCAGTTAAGTAAGGACAGTCAGAAGATTCCTTTGAATAAATTATATAATTTATATAGGTATGTAATAGATTTATGTGAAAAAGAAATTGGAATTAAAGACTTTGAAGGAATGAAAATCAAGATATTTTCTGACAATATTATTATTGTTAAAAAGTTAGATGAAGAATATGAGAAACGTATACTTACAATAAAAAGTCTTCTTAATTGGGTAGTGTTATTTCAATGCACAGCAGCTAGTGATTCAGTTGGTTGGTTAGCTCGTGGAGGGATTGCTATTGGAGAATTATTTTTTGATGAACGATGGTTTGGGGAGATGCATTACTTAAAGCTTATAGTTTGGAAAATAGTATTGCCATATATCCAAGAGTAGTAGTTGATCCTGATATTATATTAAAAATTAAAGGCAATAATGAATTGAAAAATTATCTGGTTCCTGATTTCGACAATACATATTTTTTAAATTATTTAAACGTTCAACATTTTGGAGGTAGATTTTTAAAGGGAGGTTTTGAGCTGATGAAAGAGGAAGCGATGAAAAGTAATGGAGAATATTCAGAACGTGTATACCAAAAACTTTGTTGGCATATGAACTATGTTAATAATGAATTGGATAAGAAGAAAGAACATGGAGAGGAAAAGTATAGATTGAGTATTTGAAGGTTTGAACATTCAAGTTACGTCATATGTGCGTGTCCTGAGATGGAAGATGTATTAAAATATGCCTCGTATGAAAAGCTAGAGCAACAACAAGTTATAGAATTTTAGATTGGCAACGTAAATAAGTTAATATAAAAGATAACTTTTAATAGTGGGGGATAGATAAAAATGAAAAGAGATATGGATGTTATAAGAAAGATATTATTATATATTGAAAAAAATTATATCGATGTTGCTTTATATGACATTGAAATAGAGGGATATAATTTTAAAACAATAGCATATCATTGTAGTTTATGTTATGATGCTGAATTTATTAGTGACTACAAAGGTATTTATGCAGATGATGAAATAATAGATTTTGGTGTAGGAGCTCTTACTTGGAAAGGACATGAATTTCTTGAGAAAATAAAAGATGATAATGTGTGGAGTAAAACAAAAAATGTTATGAAAGAAAAAGGAATCCAATTTACTATTAAAGCAATAGAACAAATAGCAACTAAATTAATTGATATTGGGATTCAAGCAGCGATAAAAAGCATTACTTAAAATGAGCATTTGATATCTTAAGATGATATAAATAATAAGATATATGATTAAATTTATAAGGAGTTATTTGTGATATCAAGCCTACAAAGATTTTTAAATGGTTGTTTGTGCATTTATAGCGGCAATAGTTGATTATGAGGATTCGTTAATTGATGAAGGAATGGAAAAATATTTATTTTTATTGAAGGTATGGCTGTTGTTAAGAATGGAAACAATGCTAATCCTGATGTTTTTAATTAATATGTTATTTAAAAGTCTACGTTATAATCCTTACGGTAAATCGTATCAGAAATAATACTGTTATATGGTTTATAACTTCTAATTATCTATATACCCATTAGGCTAATAATGAGAAGTTGGAAAAATGAATATTTAATTGATGAGTATAGGGGAAAAGAATAACAGAGATATGGCGACTATGTATTATATTGTCCAATAATATATTTTAACTTTTTATTTATGTGAGGAAGTGATTATATGTATAAATTAAAGCTGTGTGAATATAAAAAAGTGGAGCATATTTTTAAAGAATTAACCTTTAATATCGTTATAAAATCTGTAATTAATGGGAATACACCAGGAGAAATATACGTTGATAATATTGAAAACCCCAAAACTGCTTTAGTGTGGGACATGATGGGAGAACTGCTAATTGAAGGTGAATATATTAACGAATTTAATATAGAGATAAATAAGTTGATAGTTGAAGAGCTTAAGACGCGTGCTGCAAAAAAGTACATACCATGTTTTGATTTCTATTATTCAAAGGAATTTGACAATAAGCTTGATACCCTATTACAGCAAGAAAATTGCACAAAAATAGATAGAAATGTTTATAAATTTAAAGTATTAAAAATAAATTGGAGAGAAAATATACCAAAAGACTGTTCTATGGTAATTATTGATGAAAAGCTTTTGGAAAGAAAGGAATTAAAGTATATAGATGATGTAGACGGTTGGGTAAATTCCTTTTGGTACTCGGCAAGCAATTTTACTTCTAAGGGAATAGGATACTGTTTAATAAAAGGAGATATAGTTGTAAGCTGGTGTTTATCGGCATTTGTTAGTGATAAAGAGTTTGAATTTGGGTTAGAGACTATAGAGAAATATAGAGGAAATGGCTATGGAAAACTTACAGCAGCAGCTTGTATGGAGTATTGTATCGAAAATAATATAATACCATTTTGGCAGTGTAATAAAGATAATATACCTTCAAATAAAGTTTCAGAGAGTATAGGTTTTGAAAAGGATTTTCAATATTCAATAGAAAATTTACAGTTTTAAATATTATATAACAAATCAATCTGAAACAAGTTCATAATGCACAAAATCTATTTATTATACCTAAGTAGTTATGTCACAGTTTTCTTCTATTACGTCATAGCAGTATTTATTTTGGAACAAAATCATATAATCTTAGGGGGTGTAATTGTTGATTGAACGTGAACAAATCATTATAAATTATTTTCAATCCTGGTTAGACAAGAATGACCTAATATTAACAGCAACTTTTGACGCAAACATAATCTATAGTGAATGTTATGGTCCTGAATACCATGGATTAGATAGCATTAAAAGATGGTTTAAAGACTGGAATAAACAAGGGACAGTAATAGAGTGGGATATTAAACAATTTATTAATCAAGCAAGTATGACAGTTGTTGAATGGTATTTTAAATGTGAATATGAAAGAAATATTGGGGAATTTGATGGTGTATCAATAATTGAATTTAATGATGATAATTATATTATTAGTTTAAAAGAATTCCAATCTAAAATTCCACATTACTACCCTTATAAGTAAAATGTAAAATAAAAAGGTGGCTAATAGTTATGAATAAATCCTTTATTAAAATAAAATCATCTTGGGGCCATGTCATATTTAATATGTTAATAAGTCAATCAATTAAATCCGATTCTATCGTTGTTATTTTTCCAGGTGGAGGATATAGTTGTGATAAACCATTACTTCATTATGCAAGAAAAGTGACATCACTTTCAGGGTGTGATGTCCTAAGTTTAGAATATGGTTATTTTAAAACTAATAATTCATTTAATTATCAGTTTATTAATAATATAATAGAAGAGTCATATGAAGCAATTAAATTAGTGCTTTTAAATTCATATAAAAATATTTATTTTATTAGTAAAAGTTTCGGTACAGAGATTGCAGGAGAAATTAGTAGACGACTTGGATATGATAAAGTTAACAATTTATTTCTGACACCTACACCTAATTGCTTTACTCATATAGAAAATTCAAAATGTATTGTAGTAGTGGGAACAAAAGATTCAGTTATTTCTAAAGAACAGATTCTTAGAATAGGCACAAATCATTTAGTTGATTTGCATGTTATTGATGGAGCTGTACATTCTTTAGAGGTAGAAGATAATTACATTAAAAGTTTAGATATTTTAAGAAAAATTTCTATTTTGTATGAAAAGTTTGTAAGTAATAATTAATTATATATATTTTACAATTTTTATAGTCGCAAGTAACACATATCTTATGATGTGGGATTTAATATAAATAAATTACGTCGAGATTGTAATATAATGTGGCATATGAGAGATGTAAATAGTAATACGAATTATGAATTAATTATTTGATGGAAAAGGAGTGATTTTTTGAAAGTTATAAGTACATTTTTAGAAGAAGTGAAAATTCTTGAATATGAGTTTAATACTGATAATAGAGGACTTTCCTATCCACTGTATTGTAAAAGTGAATTGGAAAAAGGGGAAATTTACTTTAATTATATAGAGGAACGCATATATTGTTCTGCGAAGGCAGGTACACTGTATGGCATACACTTTCAAAATAACCCAAAACCACAGGCTAAACTATTATTTTGTATTAAGGGTAGGGGAATTGATTATGCTATTGATTTACGAAAAGACTCTTCTACATACTTGAAATGGGTAAGTGTGGAATTAAGTGAGAATAATCGGAAACAGATATATATTCCTAAAGGGTTCGGTCATGCTTTTATTTCATTGGAAGATGATACAAAAAATGTTATGCGTTTTGATGAGCCATTTGATTCTCGTTATTCAAGACAAATTGCTTATAATGATTCTGAAATAGGGCTTATATACCCAATTGATAATCTAATATTGGCACCTCATGACATTAAAGCACCTACATTAGAAAATAGCGATTTAAATTTACAAATAAGATTATAAGCATAATATACACTCGTTAAATTCTAAATTATAGAGCTGAAAGAATATAATTTTATATTCAGTTGTGTCGAACTGGTAAACTAATTCGTAATATAATTATTAATAAACACCTCGATAAATCATATTTAGTAATTTTAAAAAATGTCTTGTTTTCTATTTTAAATCATTATATGATGTTTTTAGACATCGATGTACTTTATAAATAAAGGGGAAATTATGAATATAAAGATTGAAAATATTTCTTTTTATAGGATTGCTTATTTTAGACAAATTGGACCTTATGGGTGGGATAATATTCAAACAATGGAAAAATTAAAGAAATGGGCTAAGGCCAATGGACTGCTTAATGAGCAATCTATCATACTAGGAATTGCCCATGATAACCCTGAATTAGTAGAACCTGAAAATTGTCGTTATGATACATGTCTTGTTATTTCAAATGATTATTGCATTAGTGATAATTATATTAGTGAGGGTAGCATTCGTGGAGGAAAATATTCGGTTTTTAAAATAAGACATACAGCTGAAGAAGTTCAAAAAGCGTGGCTTACAATTTTTCCAGGATTATTCAAGAAAGGTTATCAAATGGATGAAACAAGACCTATTCTTGAAAGATACAAGACTGAAATGATTAAAGAACATTATTGTGAAATTTGTGTACCAATTTACTAAAGTTTGGTTTTGAGAAATTCTACTTTATAGAATTGAATAAAATGAGTAAGTGTTAAGCATTAGTTGTGTCGCAACTTTCAGATATTGTAACGCACCATATATTAAAAAAGAACCATAATAGCTATTGGTCAACTTCCCATTATTCTTAGCGAATTATACGAAGTTAGGCGCGAAAAAAAGCTCAAACCCTAGATAAGAGTCTGAGTGTAAAAAAATATAGAAATACGTCTAACTTTGAATAATT
>NZ_CALEVF010000348.1 GCF_937920395.1 uncultured Clostridium sp.
TTTTTACAGTGGAACTTAACTCTACAAAGTGGAAGTTACTTTTTCAATTCACCAAGTTTATATATTACGCATTGAAATTCACATAAATAGAATCCTTTAAATTTTTTAAAATAACTATTTACTTGCTAATATTTGTTCTATTCGTTCTAATTCACCTGCACTAAAGTTTAAATTATTGAGTGCACCTACGTTGTCTTCAATTTGGCTTACCTTACTTGCACCTATTAGTGCGGAAGTAACATGACCATCTCTTAATACCCAAGCTAAAGCTAGTTGAGGTAAAGTTTGAGAACGTTCCATTGCTAAAACATTTAATTTAGCAACTTTTTCTAATTGCAATTTTGTAATATCTTCAGTATGTAAGAAAACTGATTTGCCTGCTACTCTAGAATCTTTAGGAATTCCGTTTAAATATTTGGTAGTAAGTAAACCTTGTTGGAGTGGTTTAAAGGCTATACAACCAATACCTTCATCCTCTAAAACATCTTGAAGACCGTCCTCTATCCATCTGTTAAACATTGAATAAGAGGGTTGGTGAATTAAACAAGGGGTGCCTAATTTCTTAAGTATTGCAGAAGCCTTTTGAGTTTCAGCTGGCTTATAGTTTGATAATCCTACATAAAGAGCTTTACCTTGTTTTACTATTAAATCTAAAGCTGACATAGTTTCTTCTAAAGGAGTATTAGGGTCAGGTCTATGATGATAAAAGATATCTACATAATCGAGCCCAGTTCTTTTTAGACTCTGGTCAAGACTTGAAACTAAATATTTTTTTGAACCCCAATCACCATACGGACCAGGCCACATTGTGTAACCAGCTTTTGTAGAGATAACAAGTTCATCTCTATAACCTGAAAGATCTTGTTTTAAGATTCTGCCGAAGTTTTCTTCTGCAGAACCAGCAGGAGGACCATAGTTATTGGCAAGATCGAAATGTGTAATTCCAAGGTCAAAAGCCTTATGAATTAGATTCCTTGAGTTTTCAAACGAATCTGAATAACCAAAATTATGCCATAAACCAAGCGATATTGCAGAGAGTTTTAAACCGCTATTACCACATTTATTATATTTCATTGTTAAGTATTTTTTACTATCAGATACATATGACATTTTTTCACCTTCTTATATTAATATTATCATATATCATAGATATGTAAAGAATTTAAATAAAGTATGCTAAATATTATTAGATATCCTTTTAGAATCTATAATTAATTTTATACAAAGAAGAACTGCTATTATACCTGAAGCTATGAAGCTAAGTGAAAAAACTAATATTCCCATAAAATATGCTTTATTAGTATTAAGATAAATAGATTTGTGTAATCTAATGTAGCAATATGTATTTAATAAGATTAGAAGATACATAACAATCTTTATAATTTTATATGTTTCATCATGTTCGATTGATATTAAACCACTGGACCCTAAAACTGTTACTATAATTAAAATCGTTACAGAAATCATTAAGTAGATTATGTTGTTTTTTATTTTCATGAATTTACCACCTTTCAATATCTAGTGTAACACACGCTACACCGATTTATTTTACACGTTTTATACATAGACTACATGTAATCTATGTAGTCTATAATTAAACTATTTTATGATTATAATTAGTACGTAATTTAAGAAAAATATGCCATACGACTAATTGTTTATTATGTTTTTAGGGTTATAACTGTTATTTTTTATTTTCAAGCACATTTAATAGTGAAAAAATAGTAATAACTATAATTGAAGAACGTAACCATGATGTAGAAATTTTCATAGCGTCTGAAATACTACTCATAACCATAATTCCACATACAAGAATAAATGATTTAAAAACCGTTATTTTTAGATTACCATCGGGGCTTGACAATGCGAATCTAAAAAAGGTAAACCCAAGGGTAAATACGATAATTGCTAAAATACGACTAATCAATAAATTCTTATGTTCAATGAAGAATACGCTTATGTATATACCCAAAGCCATAATCATTATTCCTATAATAATAGATAGTAATTTGTTCTTTATAAAATATCTAGATAAGTTTTTCATTATACTTTCTCCCTCAGTTAGTGATATGCACATTTAATTAGTTCGTTTAATTTTACGAGTACGGCATTTACATCTTTTCATATAACTTACCCCTAATAATCTCTAGTTGTTCCTTCAACTTCTTATTTTCTTCTTCTAACACCTTAATCTTTTTATCCTTAGCTATTATAATAATATCTTTTGATTTAGCTGTTTTATCGTATTTGGCTCTTTGATTCATACTTCTACTTGTTTGCTTATCTCTAAGTTCATCAATTCTCTTCTTAATATCTTCATTGTTATAAAGAAAAGTTTTAGAAACTCCACCTAATTTTGAAACACTATTAAAGTTAATATTTTGTTCAGTTAGAGAAAGTTCCCTAATGGCTTTATCAACCTTTTCTAAAGTAATTTTGCTTTTATTTTTTGCATATTCTTTTAATCCTTTAGTATGGTCTGCCATTATGAATCCTCCCTTGATTTACCGTTCTTATGAACTAGCTTATGTTCCTTAACTTTTTCTAATGTTTTCTCCAATATATTTAAATATTGTTTATTCTTTTCTGCCCATAACTCTCTACCAAATTTATCACTAACATCAATTTGTTTCTTAACTTTTAGTATTTCTTCCTCGTATTCGGGAACATTCTCAGTAGTAGTACAGAAACTTGCACAAGTTAAACAATGGTTCATTTGTTGCTTACATGGTATCTTAGAAGCCTTGAAACATACTCCAAATGGAACTCTTACAGCATCTAAATTCTTTTTAACATATTCATATCTGATAAGATTTTGCATATCATCTGAGTCTAAGGCTACTTTTTTAATTTCATGCGTTTCAGTATTAACTCTAAATAGTTCTAAGTCCTCTGTGTCTTTCCATTTTTCATAGAGCATATTCTCACTAACTGTAGCGTAGTGGACTGTCATTTGTAGGCTTTGATGTCCTAAAATTTGTTGTATAATACTAATTCCCATACCTTGATCTACATATTCCTTAGCCCTTGTATGCCTTAATGAATGCGGTTTAAAGTGATATAGCTCACCATTAACATCTCTAATATCCTTTTCTTTAATAAGCCGCTTAATTGTATATAATAAAGAGGGTTTATTTAAAGGCTTTTCTTTTAACTTTCCTTCATAAGTATTAAATAAATATTTTTTAGGATTATTTTCTTCGGTGCTTAATTCTTTAGATTTATCAATAGACTTTTGAACCATTTCAGCAACTTTATCTCTTATAGGAATTTTAAGTTGTGCTATACCTGTTTTAGTTATTTCTCCACAAAGATAATAATTATAGGATTGTTCTTTGCTATTCCAAATTTGTTCTAAGCAATTATGATATCTAAGATTTAATATGTCTGTTCCACGCCATCCAGTTTCTCTAAGAAGAATATAAATTGGTATATACTGTGGTCTATCTAATTCCATAACGTTATTGTCCAATTGCTTTAAGATAGGCTCTGGAATAAACTTAGCTCTTTTTATAATATCATGAGCCCTTTCTCTTTTAGGAATATCATCTTGAAATATTAAAAATGATACTTCTTTTGTAGGAGCTCTTTCATATTGAGCCATTTGTATATATTCTAAAAAGGTTCTAATCCAAGCTATATATTTAGTTGTTTCTATTTTTGCTTTATCTTTTCTATCATTAAGCATATAAAAAATATAGTTTTCTATATCTTGTCTGCATATATTTTCTAAGAATCCATCGTTATATCCATTGTTATAAAAATAGCCAAAAAAATAATTTAATCTTAATAGATATTCAAAACATGTACTCCAACTTTTCTTAGTTACTATTGTTCTAAAATATCGTTTTACCATATCTCTATAATATATAGGAATACTACTAAACGTCAAATAACCATTTTTACCACCACTTGCAGCAATTTTAGCACCTCTAATATTCTTTGAATGCCACCTATCTTTTTCAGTTTCTTCTCTATCATCATAGAAAGCTTTAATAAAATCTATTAATATATTTGTAAATGAGAAATAAGTTGTTTCCGTACACTTAAATGTTATTCCTTTGTTAATTAAAAATAATTTCCACCGTAAATATTCTTTTTCTTTATCAGCTTCTAAAAATGTTTCACATCTATAAAACTCTATAAAATAGTTCAAAGGGTTTCTTAATCTTGCTATTACCTTATTAGATAATAATTTTTCTTTAAAATGATGTAAAAAGAAAAACTTAATTTCATTTTTAACAATATCATTTTTAATTTTTGAAAAATCTATATAACTATATATTGCATTTCCAACTTTAACAATATTATTGAAAAATATTTCATTTTTAAAGTCCCATTTATCATTCTCTAACCAATATCCATTATCTTGTTTTAAATACTCGATAATTTCATCATACTTATTTTGTTGATTACTTTTTATCAGTTGTAAATTTTTCATATTATTCATCCCCCTCATTGTAAATATCCAAGTCCAAATTCGGTTGAGTTTTATTAAACTCCTCTGTTATTTCTTCATCAGAAGGATGAATATATGTATTCATAGTAGTAAAGATATTCTTATGACCTGCT
Organism: uncultured Clostridium sp.; assembly: GCF_937920395.1. Taxonomy (GTDB): domain Bacteria; phylum Bacillota; class Clostridia; order Clostridiales; family Clostridiaceae; genus Clostridium_AD. Next base: position 4,573 of record NZ_CALEVF010000348.1, read on the forward strand.
CTTATTCTAAGTAGTTCAGGTTGCCATCCTGCCATTCTAAGAACCGTTAAAGAACTATGCCTAAACATATGTGGTGTAACATATATACTTGTTTTCTTTTTCAATGTTCTAAATAAATTATCAACATCAACATAATTCATAGCTTTATATTTGTTTTCACCACTTATCTTTATGAAGATATGATTAGTTTCAACTTCCTCGGTATGATATTCAGCTATATATTCCATAAACATATCAGCAAGATTTTGAGATACATCAATCCTTCTTGGACTTGATACTGTTTTAATCTCAGCATTATTTTCAAGTTCACCTCTATCTTGAAGGTCTATAATCATATCACTTATATCAATGTCTTCAATCCATAACGACAAGACTTCGCCTATTCTCATTCCTGTTTCATAAAGTAATATTAACAAAAATCTATCTCTAAGATTATTACAGGCTCTAACGAGCATTACTATTTGTTCTTTAGATAAGGTTTTAGGTTTAGATATAGGAACTTTTAGCTTTAATATATTACTTGAAACTTTCTTTTGTTCATGAGCTATCCCATATAAGAAACCTTTAAAGTTTCTACTTGGAGTAGATACAAACTTTTTAAGTCTATCTGAAATGTTATTGCTATATTCCTCATGTCTTAAAATATAGTCATAAAACGATAAAACTGCATTTACTATAATATTTACTGTTCTTGGACTTCTTGCTTCATCAACTTGATGCGTTGGAATTACCTTTAAACTCTTATAAGGATTCTGTAACCAGTTCACAAATAAAGCTAAGTCATCAATAGTTATTTCTTGAAAATCTAATTCTCTTTGTTGCAAGTATTCAAAGTATAGCTTTAAATGTTGGCAATACATTCTTAAAGAATTCCTTGCAAAGTTAGTATTATCCTTAAACCTAATAAATTTTAATATTGGTTCTATAGGCAACCCATTATCATCAGCAACAAAATATCTTTCCTTACCATCTTCTGTTTTTACTTTTACAACGTCCATGGTATTATATACACTCCTATAATTCGATTATATTCTACATATAGTTTACTATAACTACTATAATACTTCAAACTATATACTTAATACTTATCGTTTTATATCTATATAAGAATGTATCATAGAATACTATAAATACGGTCTAATAAACTGCACTATATTCCTTTAAATACATTATTTTATTCGCAAAACAATAAAAGTAGATATTTAAACACATTTTAACATTATTATGAAATAATATAAATAAAAACATTAAATAATGATATAATAAAAACAAGTTTTAATTATATAAAAAATATAAAGGGAGGTTATTCAGATGAATAAAAAAGAATATTTTAAATCCACATTAGAAGAACAAGTTAATTACATTAACCAAAAGATGAATGAGGGTAAGAGTTTTAATGATACTTGTAAAGAAATTTTGTTATTAAAGGGTGGGGTATCAAATAAGTTTAAGAAGCATGGCTATAAATTAATTGAAGGTCAATATCTTTTAAAACAAATACCAGAGAAACAATATTCTGATGAAAAGAAAAAAGAGACTGATTTAGATGAAGCTGCAATAGAGATTCAAGATGCAAAGGAGATGTTAGAAGATTTAATTGCAACACAAGAAAGTGAAATTGCTTTAAGTTTAAGCAATGAAAATGAGAACATTGAAAATGAGAACATTGAAAATGAGAATACTGATGAAAGTATAAAGCCAGTCGAAAGTAAAATGAGTAGAGAGAAGAATAAAGAAAATAAGGAGAAAAAAGCTAAGTTGAAAGTAAAGGCAGGTAGACCACAAAAATACAAAAAAGATCATGAAGGGAAAAATATTGATAAAAAGAAATTTACACTTGAAATAGATAAAAAAGTGTATAAGGCTTTGAAACATAAAAAAACAGAAGAAGGAATCGCAATTAATATTTTTGTGGAAGAATTACTTAGAAATGCTATAGAGGACAAATATTTTAAAAATAATAGTGAGAAAATAGAATAGAAATACATATTATCTAGGAGGTGAAACTTTATTAAACGGGGGCACCTTTTAGACCTTGTTTAATAAGGGGAGGTGATAATTTAAAATTATATTATTGACTCAAATGTGTTTCTTCATATAAATAAAACATCTATATTCACATAATTAGCTAGTTGTTTTATTTATATATGTAGGAATATTAATGCTATTTTTTATTAAGAGTTATAAGGGGAATTATTAAATGATCAACAATATGTTCTACATATTTCATTTCAATTGGTTTTCCAGTGCTTATGAGTTTATAACATAATAATGCAGGACCTACATCTGCCAGAAGTTTTAGTTGATGTTCATCTATTTTGATATTCATGGTGCACTCTATGGCATCACGAAATACATATGTCTGATTTGTTATACATTCCAAGTGGATAGCTTCGGATAATGATTTATCCCTGCTTATTGCTGTTGCAATTGAGAGCATTACCTTTTGCCTAACCTCATCATTTACCCCAAAATATGTGCTAAGCAATTCACAAAAATAATTTCTAAAATTATCGTCACAGCGTTTAGGGTCAACCTTCTGCTCGCAAGGTAAGATAAATGTTATAGCTTCTGCCATAAGATAGGGCTTAGATTTCCATCTACGGTACAAGGTAGCCTTTCCTGCATGGGCACGCAGCGCTATAGCGTCCATGGTTACACAGTCGTATCCTTGCTCTGCAACAAGCTCTAAGGCTGCCTTAAGAATAGCGAGATCACGTAGTTTATCAATAGGCCTTCCAAGTTTTGCTGGAATTTTTTCTTCGACATTTTCAATAAAATCGGATTTGTTAGTTATATCCATACTTTAAACACCTCGTTCTCAGTTTTCTATAAATATAACACAATGAAAATTTTATTTCAACATAACTGAACAAAGTAGTTTTGAAACTGTTGTGTTTTGATAGTGTCTATGATATACTCTCCTTTATAAACATAGTATATGAAAGGGTGGAAGGGTTAAAGTAATAGGATAAGTAAATAAATTTAAAAAAAATTAAACTTTATTATGAACTTCTGTCAATTAAGGATATAATATAGAAGGTATTATTAATCAATAGAATTTTTTAATAGGGTTAAGTATACAATAAGTGAGGTATTAAGAACATAAAGAAGTTAAGTAATATATTGAGAAAGAGAGGTGTTCTCTGATGAAAAAAAGATCAGGTATTGCTGCATGGACTATAATTTTTGTTGTTGTTGCAGTATTTATGCTTTCTAAAACAGATCAGAAATCAACTATTATTAATTTTAATCAATTTCAAAGTGATTGGACCAGTAATACTGTAAAAAGTTTTGTGGTTGAAGTAGATCAAATGACAGTTTCTGGAACATTAAAAAATGGAACTACATATAAAACGATTGTTCCATCAGCCAGACTATTTCAATTTATTAAGGATCATCCAAAGAGTGAAAGTGTTCAGGAAACGTATGTAAAACCACCAACTATTCCAGTGTGGTTACAGTACTTGCCTAATGTATTATTGATTTTAATGCTTGTAGGTTTTGGATTTATATTTATGAAACAATCAAAAGGTGCCGGTGGAAGCGGTGGTGTAATGAAATTTGGGAAAAGTAAGGCAAAACTTGCCGATCCTAGTAAGAAGAAAGTTAGTTTTAATGATGTTGCAGGAGCAGATGAAGAAAAAGCAGAGCTTGCAGAGATAGTTGATTTTTTAAAACAACCTAAAAGATATATGGAAATGGGTGCTCGTATCCCCAAGGGAGTATTATTAATAGGACCCCCAGGAACGGGAAAAACATTACTTGCAAGAGCAATATCTGGAGAGGCTGGAGTCCCATTTTTTAGCATTTCAGGTTCGGATTTTGTAGAAATGTTTGTAGGTGTTGGTGCTTCTAGAGTAAGAGATTTATTTGAACAGGCTAAAAAGAATTCACCTTGTATAATTTTTATAGATGAAATTGATGCCGTCGGAAGACAAAGAGGTGCAGGTGTTGGTGGTGGAAATGATGAAAGAGAACAAACATTAAACCAACTTCTAGTTGAAATGGATGGTTTCGGAGAAAATGAAGGAATAATTATGATTGCAGCTACGAATAGATCTGATGTACTTGATCCAGCACTACTAAGACCGGGTAGATTTGATAGACAAATACTTGTAGGAGTACCTGATAGAAAAGGTAGAGAGGAAATCTTAGCAGTTCATTCTAAGAATAAGCATCTTGCACCAGAAGTTAAACTTAGCGTACTTGCTAAAAGGACACCTGGATTTACAGGTGCAGATATTGAAAATTTAATGAATGAATCAGCACTTTTAACTGTTCGAAAAGATAAAAAGTTGATTGGAATGGAAGAACTTGAAGAAGCGGCTACAAGAATAATGGCTGGTCCTGAAAAGAAAAGTAGAGTGGTTAGCGAAGATGATAGAAGACTTACAGCATATCATGAAGCAGGCCACGCAATTGTAATGAATTTACTTCCAAACTCTGACCCAGTTCATCAGATAAGTATAGTTCCAAGAGGAAGGGCTGGTGGATATACTATGCGTC
>NZ_CALEVF010000349.1 GCF_937920395.1 uncultured Clostridium sp.
TCTAATGTTATATCATTGCCATCTTGTTTAGGAATGTTTTTTATGGCATATCCTATAATGCATTTGGTTTTTTTGAGAGATGCAGCAGGATATGAAATACTCAAATATATTTCAATATGTATTCCGTTTATAATATTAACACAAACGAGTACAGCGATACTACAAAGCATAGGCGATTATATGAAGCCTGTATATAATTTGGCTTTAGGATGCAGCGTAAAGGTTATTGTGACATATGTGTTGGTTTCAGTTTCATTCATGAATATTTACGGGGCAGTTGTAGGCACAATTTTAGGCTATATAACAAGTTGCTTATTAAATATGCACGATTTAAAGAAAAGTTTAAATATAAAATTTAATAAGGTAGAGGCTTTTGTTAAACCAGCTATTGCTGCTATTATAATGATTGTTGCAGTTGTATTTAGTGATGCTATTGTCTATAATTATACAATGAGTGGAGGATTATCCTGTCTAATATCCATATTAATAGGAGTTATTGTTTACTTAATATTTATATTTTTACTTAGAGTATTTGAGTATCAAGAAGTTAAGAATAAATTTCTGAGTAAAAAATAAAAAAAGGAGTGGAAGCTAATGATTAAAGTTGTGGGACTTGGGCCAGGGTCGATAGAGTCACTAACTATAGGGACCATTGAAATTCTTAAAAATAGTAAAAATATTTATTTAAGAACAGAAAAACATCCTACGGTAGATTACTTAAAAACATTGGGTATTGAATTTGAGACTTATGATAATAGATATGAAGAAAATAATAATTTTGATGATGTATACAGGTCTATTGCAGAAGATCTAATTGACAAGCATAAATTATATGGAGAAATTATTTATGGAGTTCCAGGCCATCCGCTTGTCGCAGAAACTTCTGTTAAGCTTTTAATAGAGTTATGTGAAAAAAATAAAATTGAAATAGAAATTTTTCCAGCTGTTAGTTTTATAGATGCAGTTATTCAAAGTTTGAAATTAGATCCTATTGAAGGACTGAAAATTATAGATGCCTTTGATATAGAAAATCAAGTATTAGATAAAAGAGTAGGATTATTAATAACTCAAGTATATAGTCTTTCTATAGCATCAGACGTAAAACTTGCCTTGCTTGAGTATTATGATGCTGAGATGGAAATTTATTTTGTTCGTGCAGCAGGCATAAAAGATCTCGAAAGTATTAGAAAAATCAACTTATATGAGTTGGATAGACAAAAGGATATTGATTATTTAACCTCGATATACATACCAAAAAATACAGATGCTACAAAAGATTTTTATGATTTAATTAAAGTTGTGGATACGCTTAGAGATGAAAATGGATGTGAATGGGACAGGCAACAGACTCACGAAACTTTGAAAAAATGTCTTATTGAAGAATGTTATGAAGTTTTAGAAGCTATTGATCAAAAAGATGAAGATAACATTATTGAGGAACTGGGAGATGTATTATTGCAAGTAATCTTCCATGCCAAAATAGGGAAAGAAGAAGGATATTTTAACATAAATGATGTTATTCGTGGTATAACAAATAAGATGATAAATAGACATCCGCATATATTTAAAAGCTTAGAAAGCAAGACAATTAAGCAAGGTTTAGAAAGTTGGGAAAATATTAAGAGCAAGGAAAAACCGTTTAATAGTTATACAGATCAACTAAAGCATATTCCAAAAGATCTTCCGGGTTTAATGAAGGCAGATAAAGTCCAACAAAAAGCGTCGAAAATAGGCTTTGATTTTGAATGTGTTGAAGATGCGATGGAAAAGGTGATCGAGGAATTAAGAGAAGTAAAAGATGTATATAAAGGCGATAATAGGGCAAAAATACTAGAAGAAGTGGGAGATTTGGTATTTTCTACAGTAAATATCGCTAGACTACTTGACATAGACCCTGAATTTGCAGTAAATTATAGTATAGATAAATTTATTAATCGCTTTAGGTACATAGAAGAAAATGCAAGGAGTAAAGGTGTGGATTTAAAACACATGTCACTTGCAGATATGGACGAATTATGGAATAAATCTAAAAGCTTATAAATTTATTTGTAAAATAAAAATGGTCAAAAAGAAGGAAATTCAAAATTAGTGAAGAATATGCTTTAATAGTATATTTATAACAAGGAGGTAACAAAAGTGAATAAGTCAGAATTAATAACAAGTATTGCAGAAAAATCTAATTTAACAAAAAAAGATGCGGAAGCAGCTCTAAAAGGAATTATAGAAAGCATTGAGGAAACATTAGAAAAAGGTGAAAAAGTTCAATTGGTTGGATTCGGAACTTTTGAAACAAGAGCTAGAGCAGCTAGAATGGGTAGAAACCCAAGAACAAAGGAAGAAATTCAAATTGCAGCTTCAACAGTTCCAGTATTTAAAGCTGGTAAAGAATTTAAAGACATAGTAAATAAATAATTTTACTATTATGTAAAAAACCTGGATGTATATCTAGGTTTTTTATTTTAGAAACTTTGATTTATAAATTCTTATAATGTTAAAAAACATTAAAAAGGGGAAGTATAAATGAGATTAGATAAATATTTGAAAGTTTCAAGAATTATAAAAAGAAGAACAATCGCAAAAGAAGCTTGCGGAAGTGGTAGAGTATCTATAAATGATAAAGTGGCTAAAGCAGGTACTGTTGTATCAGAAGGTGATACTATAGAAATTAAATTTGCAAATCAAATTTTAAGAGCTAAAATTATAAATATTTCAGAACATGTTACAAAAGAAAGTGCAAAAGAAATGTATGAGATGATTTCAGGTAAAGAAGAAAAAGAATAAATGTTATTAAATATAATTCTTAATTAAGCTTAATTAGCATATATATTTTATAAGAATATAATAATATGTAGTTAATTAAGAATTGAGAATAGGATTAGCTTCTTAGTTCCCGATTTTTAATGGTAAAATTAATAAGGAGGGTATTATGGAGGCAAGAAAAGAAACAAAAATAGAAGATAAGAAAAGTAATTTAATGCTTGAAAATAGAAAAAAATTAACTATTAATGGTGTTATAGAGGTTATAAACTTTAATGAAAATCAGATATTATTAAACACGGATGTTGGAACAATGTTGGTAAAAGGACAAGGATTAAAGATGAATAAGTTAGACGTGCAAAATGGGGATGTTATAATAACTGGGAAAGTGGATTCGTTTGTATATACTAGCGAGAAAAGCAAAGTTAAAAAAGACAGCGTAATAGCAAGATTGTTTAGGTAGACGAGTTATGATAATTTCAATTGTAGACCAAGTTAAACTTATAATCTTCAGTTTGCTCGCAGGAATAATAACAGGGGTGTTTTTTGATATATATAGATTGATAAGAGGATTTAAAAATCCTAATAAAATCCTAACTATAATACAAGATTTACTATTTTGGACATTAACTTCTATAGTCGTTTTTATATTTTTGATGTATACTAATGAAGGCTACATAAACTTTTATGTATACGTATGTTTAATAATAGGGGTATACTTATATTTAAAACTTATAAGTAGAATATTTATTAAGCTGCAATATAGGTCACTTAAATTTAATGGTAAATTATTTAGAG
>NZ_CALEVF010000350.1 GCF_937920395.1 uncultured Clostridium sp.
GATAATATTGTGTGAGCGTGGCTTGCTTTTTGCAATACGTCTATAAATTTTTTTTCTGTTATAGAATCAAGATTTGCAGTGATTTCGTCAAGTAGCAATATAGGAGGATCTGTAACAATCGCCCTTGCTATAGCAAGAAGTTGCTTTTGACCTTGTGAAAAAAGAGTGTCACTATTCACTTGAGTATCAATACCATTTTTTAGCCCTACTACATAATCCGTTAGTCCCACAAAAGCAAGTGCATTTTCAATTTGGTCTTTCTTAATGCTATCATCCTGTAGACTAATTTGCTCGGCTACTGTTCCATTTATCATATGAAAGCTTTGGTCAACATATCCAAATATTTTACGCTTTTCAGAATTCGCTATATTATAAACATCAATTCCATTTATGGTAATGCTTCCATTTGAAGGCTTTAAAAAACCCATAGCGAGTTTGAATAATGTGGATTTTCCAACACCTGTTCTGCCTATAAATGTAACCTTTTCCTGTGGACTTAAATGAAGGTTAATATTCTTTAAAATATCAGTCCCTTTTTCATATTGAAAGGTTACATTATTAAATGATAATTTTATATCCTCACGACTTGGAATAATATCCTCCGCCTTAAGTTCGTTACTTTTATTGTGATCCTCTGGTAAGTTATAGAAATCGTTGACTCTATGAATACCAGATACGGCCTCTTGGATGTCTTGAAGCTCCATTCCAAGACTTTCTATAGGCGTAAATAAATTAGAAATCAATTCAATAGAGGCAGCAACCATACCTAACGATATACCTAAATAGTTTAGTTGTTTTGAGGATAATATTACAATAAAACCAATTACTATAGCGCGAGTAAGCTGGATAATGGGAGGAAACACAGAATTATAGAAATTTACTTTCTCCACGGTTTTGTAATTATCTAGCAAATAAGCGGTATAGTTTTTTTCCATGTAGCTTTCTTTACTATAGGATTTAATCATTTGTATATTTTTTAAGCTTTCAGAAATATGATTGTTTACTTTGCCAACTAAAATTCGATTTTTTATTTCTGCCTTTAACATTCTTCTTTGAAAAAGCCTCGTAATGGCATAAATAATAGGAATTAGTAGTAAAGTACCCATTCCAAGTTTTGCACTGAATGTATAAATAGAAACAATAATTCCTATAATTTTAAGGCAGTCGACCATCATTCCAATAATACCACTTGTAAACATGGAGTTTATGGCATCTACATCATTTGTAAATCTTGAAACAACTGTACCTGTCCCATTTGACGAAAAAAACATGGCATTTATTTTTTTTAATTTTTCCATCATATCAAGTCTAATTTCTTTGGTAATTTTTTGGCCCAAAACTGTAAGCACAGCCTCCTTCATAAAATCAAAGATACCAATAAACAATATTACTCCCATATATACAATTGCTAAATTAAGAAGTCCATTACTATTTTTTAGTACAAGGTTATGATCAACAATATATTTTAATATTTGAGGAGGAATTAAGCTAGTTATAACAACACCACATATAGCAAAAATTAATAATACGTCCAATTTTATGTTTTTTTTAATAACTTTAATAAGAGAGTTTTTCACTAGGCTATTTCTCATGATTATCACCTCCAGTAACTTGCAGATTATATATCGTTTTATAAACATCAGAGCTTTTCATAAGTTCAGTATGTGTACCATAATCTGTTGTTTTATCATTACGTAGAAACAATATTCGGTCCACTTTATTAAAAATACTTAGGCAATGTGAAATTAGTATTATTAAACTGTCATTATAATTAATTTTAAGGTTTTTTATTATTTCTTCTTCTGTCTTCATATCAACAGCGGAAAATGGATCATCTAAAATGATGATTTTGCTTTTGCTTAAAAGAGTTCTTGCAAGTGATATCCTTGCCTGTTGACCACCGCTTAGCCTAATTCCACTGTTGCCCACTAATGTATTTTTCCCAAGGGGCATTGATTTCAAATCAGTTTCGAAGCAAACATCTTTTAAGACAGAAGAAATGTCCTGTCCATTACCAAGAGTTATATTGTTATAAATGCTATCGGAAAGTAATTGAGGCTTATGACCCAAATAAGATATCATTTGACTTCGTTCGTACTGCGAATAATTTTTGAGCTCCTTTCCATCTATCTTCACACTGCCCATATATGGATATAACCCAAGGAGCGATAGCCCAAGTGTAGACTTTCCAGAAGCGATAGAACCAGTGACACCTATGATTTCACCTTGTTTTCCTTTAAAACTAATATTTTCAAGTATATTGTCCTTGCTCGAAGGATAACAAAAGCTAAGATTATCTATTAATAGTCTTGTGTTATTTATATCAAAACAAGTCGTTATGATTTTGCTCTTATATTTTGTAAGATAGGGCTTAATGCGTTTCCATGATATTTGTGATTTTTGCACAGAATTAAATAGGTTGGCGGCTTTACTCGCCTTAGTAGCCATTGCGGTAAACATAATGAGGTAAGTAGAAAAGTTACCAACAGTCCATCTACCATTAATTACTTTCGTAGCACCAAGATAAATTACAGTTATTATTCCAAGCATTGCAATAACATTATAGATTGGCCGCATAGAATTTTCTAAAATTTCAGCTTTAATAGCTTTATTTTGTAAATCTGTAAGTTCTACATTATACCTTGTCATATTTTGATCCTCCATCCCATTTGCACGATAAAGCATTGCATTTTCAATGGTATCATAAGTGATACTAGCAATATAGCTACTTTTTTTACGGAAGGCTATAGTGTATTTATAAATAACTTTCTTTAGTTTTTCAGCAAGAATCATAGCAACTGGAATAAAAATAATGGAGAGAATAGTCATTTTAACATCATAAAAGAGCATTGATATAAAATAAGAAGCCATTAGCACACCGGTGTCAAATATCTCTGTGGTGAATTTTCGCATACCCTCAACACAAATATCTACATCAGAAATGGCTCTAGTCATTAGATTCCCAATGTTTTCTTTATCTAGCTCTTCAATACTTTTATTCATTATATTATTGTATATCATAA
>NZ_CALEVF010000351.1 GCF_937920395.1 uncultured Clostridium sp.
CCTGTTAATGGGAAATATACAGAAAGACAAAAACAAGTTTATAATGTGGTATTAAAAGCACAAGAAGCAGTAATAGCAATAGCAAAACCTGGTATAATGTTCTCAGTTTTAAATGAAACGGCAAAAGAAGTACTTGCAACTGGATGTATAGAGCTAGGTCTTATTAAGGAACCAGGTGAATTATCTAAATATTATTTCCATGGAGTAAGTCATTATTTAGGATTAGATACGCATGATGTAGGAAACCGCGATATAAAATTGAAGCCAGGGATGATATGTACTAATGAGCCAGGACTTTACATAGAAGATGAGAATATTGGGATTAGAATTGAAGATGATATACTAATCACAAAAAATGGATGTGAAAACCTTTCAAAACAAATAATTAAGACAGTAGATGAAATTGAAGCATTTATGGCAAAGTAAATTTATATAAATGATTAAATGAGAATAACATTGTAGAGTTACTAGGTGAAGTAAAAATTAATATTAGATGTTATGAAGATAAATCTATAATTATTAATTTTTTTGATTATGAAAAGGAAATTTATATGCTATATAAATACATAAAATATATAAATATGAAAATTTCTTAGTTAGCTAGCATATGAAAAAATACAATTTAAAGGATATGCTTAAAACATTTTGGTATAAAATGTTTTAAGCATGTCCTTATTTTATTAAAAAAGTACATAATGCTATTATATCATGAAATAATTAGGAGAAAATTGGGCATAATTAAAATAATAAGAAAATTTATTGCAAGTGAGGTGTTTGAAAATGATGTTTAATAAATTTACAGAAAGAGCACAAAAGGTTTTGGTGTACGCTCAAGAGGAAGCACAACAATTAAAACATGGTTATGTAGGAACAGAGCATATACTGTTGGGAATTCTAAAGGAACAAGATGGTGTATGTAAAAAGTCGTTAAATAATATGAAAATTTCGACGGTAGAGGTAAAAAAATTAGTGATAGAGTATGAAGGTGAAGGCGACGTAGAAATGCGCAGAAATGAGATCCCTCTGACTCCAAGAACAAAACGCTTACTCGAACTAAGTTTAATTGAAGCAAGAAATTTAAATCATAACTATATTAGTCCAGAACATATTTTGCTCGCATTAATTAGAGAATCTGAAGGCGTCGCATATACGATATTAGCTAACTTAGGAGCAGATTTTAACATACTAAAAAATGATATATTAAATAATTGGTGTTCTGAAGGTAATGCTAAGGGAAGTATATCGAAAGAAAAATCTAACAATAGTACTCCGACATTAGATCATTTCGGCAAAGACTTAACTGAAATGGCAAAAGAGGGAAAACTTGACCCTGTTATAGGAAGAGATAATGAAACTCAAAGACTATTAGAAATTTTGTGTAGAAGAATGAAGAATAATCCGTGCCTTATAGGTGAGCCAGGTGTAGGCAAAACCGCTATAGCAGAGGGATTAGCACAAAGAATAGCTTATGGGAGTATCCCTGAAATTTTAAAAGATAAAAGAGTTATTACTTTAGATATATCTTCTATGGTTGCAGGTTCAAAATATAGAGGAGAGTTTGAGGAAAGGCTTAAAAAGGTTATGAAAGAAATACTTATCGCAGGAAATGTTATTATATTTATAGACGAAATTCATACTATAATTGGAGCAGGAGGAGCGGAGGGGGCTATTGATGCATCTAATATATTAAAACCAGCTCTTGCTCGAGGGGAAATACAATGTATAGGGGCAACAACTATAGACGAGTATAGAAAGCACATCGAAAAAGACACAGCACTTGAGAGAAGGTTTCAACCTATTATGGTAGGAGAACCAACTAAACAAGAGGCTGTTGAAATATTAAAAGGATTAAGGGATAAATATGAAGCACACCATAGAGTTAAGATTACTGATGCAGCCATAGAGGCTGCTGTTAGTTTGTCACATAGGTATATAGCTGATAGATTTTTACCTGATAAAGCAATAGATCTTATAGATGAGGCAGGAGCAAAAGTTAGAATTCAAAATTTGACAGCTCCTACAAACCTTAAAAATTTAGAAGATGAAATAGATAAAATTTCTAAAGAAAAACTTGATGCTATATCAGTGCAGGATTTTGAGAAGGCAGCTAAAATAAGAGACACAGAAAAAAACTTAAAGGATAAATTATATAATTCTAAAAATAGTTGGAAAACACAAAACGAAGCAGATGAGTTAATAGTTTCAGAAATTGAAATTGCAAATATTGTATCAAGGTGGATCAATATTCCAATAGAAAAATTAACTCAAAAGGAATCAGAAAGATTATTAAAATTGGAGACAGTATTACACGCGAGAGTGATAGGTCAATATGAAGCAGTTAAATCTATTTCAAGTGCGATAAGGCGTGCAAGGGTAGGATTAAAAGATCCCAAAAGACCTATAGGTTCATTTATATTTTTAGGCCCAACTGGCGTAGGCAAAACAGAATTATCGAAAGCACTAGCTGAGGCTATGTTTGGTGATGAAAATAACATGATAAGAATCGATATGTCAGAATATATGGATAAACATACAGTTTCGAGGCTTATGGGTTCACCACCGGGATATGTTGGATTTGATGAAGGTGGACAACTAACAGAAAAAGTAAGAAGAAACCCATATTCAGTTATTCTTTTCGATGAAATTGAAAAAGCTCATCCAGATGTAGTTAATATTCTATTGCAAATATTAGAAGATGGACGCTTAACTGATGGAAAGGGGAAAACAATAGACTTTAAAAATACAGTAATTATAATGACTTCTAACGTAGGCGCGTCTACTCTTAAAAAACAAAGGGCATTAGGGTTTGACATAAAAGAAAATGCTGTGAGTTCTGAATATGAAAAGATGAAAGAAAATATAATGGAAGAGTTAAAACTTTCATTTAGACCAGAGTTTTTAAATAGAATAGATGACATTATTGTGTTTCATTCATTAGAAGAGGATGATTTATGTAAAATAGTAGAGTTGATGCTTAAGGTCGTTAAGGAACGTCTTGCAGATATTAAAATTAACATTAGTTTTGATGGTGCAACTAAGAAATATTTGGCTAAGTCTGGACTTAATAGTAATTATGGTGCAAGACCATTAAGGAGAGAAATAACTAAAGTTATAGAAGATAAGTTATCTGAAGAAATACTGAGGGGGAATATTAATAAGGGTGATAATATAAGTGTTCTTATGGAAAATGATGAATTGGTTTTTAAGGTTTTACATATTTAATGTTGTTTATATATATTAAAAAGTATATAATCATTATAGAACAATTTTTTGAAAACCACTCTAGAGTGGTTTTTTGATTTATGGAAAGTATAGAATTTATTTTAATATATAACTTTAATTTAATTTAATAAGTTGGGAGAAAAGGATGAGAGAAGAGAAAAGTAAGGAACTTATGAGTATATTGAAAATACTGGCACCTGGTACTTCACTTAGGGAAGGGCTTGATAACATTCTTAGAGCTAAAACTGGTGGACTTATCGTTTTAGGAAATGGCAAGGAGATATTAGATATTGTAGATGGTGGATTTGGAATAAATGCAGACTATAGTCCTGCATATATATATGAGTTAGCAAAGATGGATGGAGCTATAGTAATAAGTAGTGATTTAAAAAAAATACTGTATGCTAACACTCAACTTATGCCTAGTCCTACAATACCAACTTATGAAACTGGAACAAGACATAGGACAGCTCAAAGAATAGCTAAGCAAACGGGATATGTTGTTGTTGCAATATCACAAAGAAGAACTATCATAACTGTTTATAAGGACGATATAAAATACGTGTTAAGAGATAGTAGCATTATACTAGCGAAAGCAAATCAAGCTATTCAAACATTAGAGAAATATGTTTCAGTACTTGAGCGAGTAGTAAGTAATTTAAACCTTTTAGAATTTCAAGATTTAGCTACATTATTTGATGTGATATCGGCAATACAAAGAACAGAGATGGTTATGAGAATAGTTGGAGAAATAGAAAGGCTTATATGTGAGCTAGGAAATGAAGGTAGGCTAATTTCTATGCAACTAAATGAATTAATTAGAAGTGTTGAGGAAGATGGAATACTCTTAATAAGAGATTATTGTCAAAGTGGTATGAATTATACGGAGATGTATAGACAAATAGAAAATATGACTTCAGCTGAACTAGTAGATTTAGATTTCATATCTAAAATTATTGGATATGTAGGGGTTCCTTTAGTTGATACTTTAATTTCTCCAAGGGGATTTAGAATGCTAAATAAAATACCTAGAATACCTGTAAATGTTATTGAAAATTTAGTTAAGCACTTTAGAGAGTTAAAAGCAACAATGGAAGCGTCTTATGAACAACTTGATAGTGTGGAGGGGATTGGCGAAGCAAGAGCTAAAGCTATTAAAACGGGATTAAGAAGGTTAAAAGAACAATTTATGCTAGACAAGCAAATATAGCACAAAATAAGTTCTAACTTATTTTGTGCTATATTTGTTAGCGCATAGTGTATTTACCAAGAGTACTAATTTTATCATACTCTTTTAAAAGAATGTCGTATAAATTCAAGTCTAAAATATTACATAATGAAGTAATATAAAAAAGATTGTTTCCAAGTTCTTTTTCTATAACTTCCCTACAGTTTTCACATAGAGTACCTTGCACAGGATAATGAGAATCGCCAGGGGTATCTAAATCTAAATCTTCTATATCAGGTGGCGTGCACATGTTTTTTTCCTCTAACTTAATACAACCACAATTAGTAACAGATTTTGCGACAGCCCTATTGACTCTAGCTTCTGATTCTTGAAGTTTAGTAATTATATCTAAAACACTTCTATGCCGTAATAAGGATTCATCTACAGAATTTTGAAAATTATCAAATATACAATCTTTCATTAAGTTC
>NZ_CALEVF010000352.1 GCF_937920395.1 uncultured Clostridium sp.
AATTATTGTTCTATTGCAATATATGAACCTTTAGAATGATTTGTGCACAATTATATTTGCCCAAATGGCACACTTTATGAGGTAAAATAATATATTAATATATATAATATTTTTCAATAAATTCTTTTAAACATACATCTTTTCTAATAATTTTAAGGAGTGAAACCTATGAAGATTGCAATTGATGGCAGAGGCGTCAATTTATATAATGGGACTGGTATTGGAACTTATACAGAAAATGTACTTAAAAATTTAATTAACATAGATACCATGAATAATTACCATATTTTTTGGTCAGGTAAAAATTTTGAAAGTATAAAAAGAGAGAACTGTAAAGTCATAATGACTTCTAAAAAGCATCAAAGATTCTTTGAGGATTATTATTTCCCAGAAAATATTTCAAAAGAAAACATAGATATATACCATATGCCACAAAATGGTATAGGGTTATCCACCAATATATCTTGCAAAAAAATAGTTACTATACATGATTTAATTCCATACGTTATGCCTGAAACAGTCGGGAGAGGATATTTATTAAAATTTTTAAAAGAGATGCCAATAATTATAGGTAACTCAGATGGAATAATAACGGTGTCTGAATTTTCAAAGCAAGATATTCTTAAATATTTCCCAATAGATGAGTCCAGAATTTTTGTAACTCCACTTGCTGCCGACTCAAAATATACACCACTCGATAAACTTCACTGTAAAAAAGTTTTAGAAAAAATATATAATTTGCTAAATCCATTTATACTCTACCTAGGTGGTTTCAGTGAGAGAAAAAATGTAGCCTCTGCAATCACTGCTTTTTCTAAAGTATATAAAGATTTAAATGAAAATTACAATTTAGTTATTGTAGGCGATTATAGAGACTCTAGTCAGAAATTAGTAAAACTTGCGAATGAATTAAACATGCAGTCTCATGTTGTTTTTGTAGGTTTTGTACCTGAAGATCATTTACCTCTTTTTTATAACAGCTGTGACGCTCTTATATATCCATCTTTTTATGAAGGATTTGGGCTACCCCCACTTGAAGCAATGAATTGTGGTACTCCTATAATAGCGTCCAACCTTACCTCTATTCCAGAGGTTGTAGGAGACGCTGGTATTTTAATAAATCCCTATGATACTTCCGCTATCTCTCTTGCCATAGGAACCCTTTTAAGTAGCGAAAAGTTGAAATCTGAGCTTAGTGCTAAGGCATTAATAAGAGCTAAACAATTTTCATGGCAAAACACTGCAATAAATACCCTTAAAGTCTATGAGAGTGTTTACAATAGTGAATCTACATCATAGTGAAAGTATTAGTTTTCCATGCATTCCTTGCTATTATGCCACATAAATCTTCATGATTATCAGCTTCTTGTCTTATATAATGAACAACAATAGAAAAGAATTCAGTGCATAGTTATAGATAGCTTAAATAATATAAAATACAATGGTGTTAAGTTGGGTAGCCTACTAAAAGTCTACCCAAAGAGTTTTATAGTTGTTATAGCAAGTAGAAAAATAGAGAAGTAACTGGAGTTGAATTTGTAAAACTATTGAATATAAGCAGATCAATATTATATAGATACATAAAAAGATATGAAATTGATTTTGCCTGATTTTTAATACATTCAATGTAACAAGTCAACACATTATATTACATTCAAAATGAAATTTTTAAAGAATAGCTAATAGCCTCAATGTGGAAGTAACACAATTACTATATGTGTTACTTTCGGAACATCAATATTAACTTAATAAAGTAAACCCAAGATCTAATTAATGTGGGGTTACTTTATTTTTTTATCTAACTTTAATGAAAATAAACAGAGGTACCTTAATAAATGTATTGACAATGAAATTTAAAAAGCATACTATAATAAAAGAAAGGTACCTATCTAATAAAGAAAAGGTACCTTATTAAAATACAAAGGAGATATTTTATATGCATAATTCAATATCAGAAAAATTGCTACAACAATTTCATTATTTTACGAATCTTATTCACAGAGGACGCCAACAACAACATTTTGGAGCTCATGAGCTCAACCTTGGTCGCGGGCAAGGACATTTATTAGGTGTATTAATTACAAACGATGGTTTAACACAGAGAGAATTAAGCACACAATTGCGTATACGTCCTACTTCGCTCGGAGAATTAGTTAGCAAATTGGAACAAAGTAATTATGTAGAACGTCGTGTAAATGAAAATGACAAGCGGGTTTCAAATGTTTATATTACAGAGGAAGGCCGAAAAATCGTAAATGAAATTATGAAAGAAAGACAGGTAGTGATTAACAATATGTTTATTATTTTATCAGAAGATGAAAAACAACAACTTTTAGCGCTGATGGGCAAGTTGATCACTTCGATGGAAGAAAATATGGATGATAATGATAATGAGGAATATGAGAATAATAAAGATCAACGCAATGGCAGAGGAAACGATTCTATCTGAATTATTGAAGGAAGGGTACTACAATTGTTATATGTAACCTTCTTACACTAGAAGTAAAAAGCATATAATAATGTGTTTAAAAAAATGCGCCTTGACTAATTTTTTAATTATACTTAAATTGGAGGTACAATAAATGGAACAAAATAAAGATTCATATTCATATTATTTCGAGGACGCACCTATACCAAAGGCTATTGCACATATGGCAGTTCCCATGATGCTAGGAATGTCTATTAATATGCTTTATAGTATTATTGATGCATTTTTTATTGGAAAGCTTAATAATACAGCAATGATGAGCGCAGTTACATTAGCCTTACCATTTACAACTATATTAATGGCAATCGGAAATATTTTTGGTACAGGTGGTGGCACCTATATTTCTAGATTATTAGGTGAGAAAGATTTAGGGGATGCAAAGAAAATCTCATCTGTTTCTTTTTATCTAAGTCTATTATCTGGATTTATTTTTATGTTACTGGCTATTCCACTGCTTCATCCTATTTTGCAAATATTAGGAGCAAGAGGTGATACTGTTTCATTTACTCAAAGCTATATTATGGTTTTTATCATTGGAAGTCCATTTGTAATTGCTAATTTTACATTAGAGCAAATAGTTCGGGCGGAGGGTGCTTCAACAATTTCAATGAATGGTATGATTATTAGTGTTATAATAAATGTTATTTTGGATCCAATTTTAATTTTTACATGTAATTTAGGTATCGCAGGCGCTGCACTTGGTACAATTATTGGTAATTTAGGAGCGGTGTTATATTATGTGTATTATCTTAGAAATAAAAGTGCCACTCTAACCATCTCCTTAAAGACATTTAAACCAACCCGCACTATATGTAGTAACATTTTTAAAATTGGTATAACAGCTTTCTTGTTGGACGGCTTCTTAATGGTATCCAGTCTCTTATTAAACAATTTTTCCGCGCGTTATGGCGATTATGTTGTTGCTGGCTTTGGAATTTCGCTGCGTCTTGTTCAACTTTCAGAATTCATTGGTATGGGATTATATATGGGGGTTGTTCCATTAATTTCCTATGCATATACTGCTAAGAATGTAAAACGAATGAAGAAAGTTATTAATACTACAACAACCTATATTTTAATACTAACTATATTTATTTCACTTATAATTTTTATTTTTCGATACCCAATATACCATTTATTTAGTAGAGATGTTAATGTAATAAACACTGGTATCTACATTTTGATAGCCATGCTCATTTCATCATTGTTTGCTGCAATTACGGGTATTATTACAGCTATATTCCAAGCAGTTGGAAGGGCTAAAGAGGCAACCATAATGTCTATGGCACAGGGGATATTATTAATCCCAATTATGGTTTCAGGAAATTATATTTTCGGTTTACATGGACTTATATGGTCAATGACTGTGACAGAAGTATTAACTTACCTAGTAGGATTATGCTTATGGATTAAGTTTAATCGTGATACTACTAAAATAGAT
>NZ_CALEVF010000353.1 GCF_937920395.1 uncultured Clostridium sp.
TATCTAGTGCGTAAAGTTTAGATGCTGAACCTTCTTTACCAAAATAGGCTTCTCTGGCTAAACGCTCAGTTCTATCTATATAAGACTTTCCACTATAAATAGTGTCATCTATTTTTACTTTTTTAAAACTGCCATCTTCATTTAGTGAGATACATCCATGAAAAAGTAAATTTGAGTTGTATTTTAAGTACATACTACCCTTAGAATATAAAAACCGTATATGTTTTTGGAGTTTCTCACTATTTAAGAAAGAAGATTTAAGTTTATCAATAAGTTGTCTTTCGTCTTCGGTTAATTTGTAAGGATCACTCGGATCTATAGTTGGAAAATTAGGATCATTTAGTTGATATTGTTTTCCATCAATATCAATGGTGCCATTTTCAAAATCTATCTTATTAAGAAGTAATCTGGAATGCATTTCATAATGAGGACGTCTTTTTATTATTTCACCTTCAAGTTTAAATTGAATTATAGTTATAGCCTTATGCATTTTTGATATTAAATTAAGGTCTTTATCTGCATAGTTGTTTTCTGGGAAAACCTTAGGTTTAAATGCCTTACAAGGGTCATCATTATAAAAATCTTGAGCGAAAGTTGCTAGTGGCAATAAGTTAATGCCATAACCTTCTTCGATTGTATCTAAATTTGCATATCTTGTTGAAATCCTAAGAACAGTAGCAATAGAGCTTTCACAGCCAGAAGCAGCTCCCATCCAAAGTATATCATGGTTACCCCATTGTATATCAATAGAATGATAGTTCATTAGTGTATCTAATATTATATGTGCTCCGGGACCTCTATCATAAATATCACCTAGAATATGAAGCCTATCTATAGTAAGCCTTTGAATCAGATTTGAAATGGCAACTATAAATTCCTTAGCTCTTCCAATTTTAATTATGGTTTGAATAATGCCATTGTAATATTCTTGTTTGTTAAAAGTGCTTTGCTGTTCATGAAGTAGTTCCTCAATAATATATGAAAAATCTGGTGGTAGTGCTTTTCGAACTTTAGATATAGTATATTTAGATGAAATGGTTCTACAAATTTTAATTAGTTTATGAAAAGTGATTTTGTACCAATCGTCTATATCGTCTTCTTCTCTAATTGCTATATCTAACTTTTGTTCTGGATAATATATAATGGTTGCGAGTTCTTTTTTTTCGCTATCTCTAAGTGAATTACCAAAAATATCGTTGATTTTTCGTTTAATTACCCCAGAAGCATTTCTAAGAACATGAGAAAAGGATTCGTACTCACCATGAATATCTGTGAGAAAATGCTCAGTTCCTTTAGGAAGATTTAATATAGCTTGTAAATTTATGATTTCGGTACAAGCATCTGGAATTGTAGGATAATTGCTAGCTAGTAGCTCAAGATACCTCAAATCTTTTTCTATAGTTTCAATTGGTGTCTCACTAGAAAATATCATTTTCGAATCTCCTTTATATTGTATGAATTTTATCAATGTAACGGTTTAACATAACATTATAATTAAAAGTGTATTACACTATTATAGGACATTTTATTGTAAAAATAAAATATTATTTACTATGTTATATTTTATGCGTATATTAGTTTAAATATAAATAGGTTTTGTAACTAATTAATATGTATAGAATTAGGCGAAAATCCTTTTGTTGATTTGATATAATATTTTTGGTACAATGTTTTATGGTGCCTACGTGTACATGAAAATAATAACTAATATAAATGCTAAATAGCATACAAGGGGAAATTCTATGAAGCAAAATGACTATTTGCTAAATATACATTCGTTATATAATCTAGCAAGATATGCATTCCTAAAGATTGAATCTAATTATGCAAGGACTGTTGAGACTTCAGGTATAACTCTACCACAACTTCGAGTTTTATGGATTATTAAGGTGTTCCCAGGAATCTCACTTAGTAACATTGCTAGGATTGGGTGTTGGAGTTCACCTACAGTCAGTAATATCATCAAAATTTTAATTAATAAAAAACTAATATTTAAAGAAGAAACAATTAACAAAAAGTTATATAAACTCCAATTAACACAGCTTGGCAATTGGTATATTAATGTGAATAAACAAGGTAAGGAGAACAAGATTTACCTATTTGATTTAATAGGTTTATTTTCAAGCGAAGAATTAGATTTTATTATAGATATTTTTACAAAAATCATAATAAAAGAAAAAAAAGAATTTATTTTTGATTATATTGATAAAATAAATGAATTAAATTTAAAAATTGATGTAACGGATTTTGACAATAATACAGTGGGTATTATAAGAAAAACGATTGCTTTATATAATTTACTAAGAATATTCATTTTAACCATAAAAAGTAATCATAGTGAACCACTAAAGGAGTTTAATGTTACATATGCCCAACTTAGAGCTTTATGGATAATTGCAGCATTCCCAGGTGTTACATCACGTGAATTGAGTGAAATAAGTTTTTGGTCACCCTCTACTGTTCATGTAATAGTTAAAAATCTATATAATAAATCCTTCATTCATAAAGAAAAAGCTTTGATTAAAAATGCGCATTATTTAGATATATCAAAAAAAGGTGGTAATTTGATAATAGATGATTATAATAAAAATCAAAAGACCTTATTAATATTTAAAGAATTAGAAGGGATAAGTTATGAAGATATATTAAACTTAAATGTTCTTTTACTTCGGATGAATAATAAACTAGGAAATTATAAAACAGAAGAATATATAAAAAAAACTATTGTTATTATTAAAACTAAAGCATTTAAAGAGTAGAGGTATAAATTATTTTTGTTATATACAGTGTACTATCCTTATATTTAATTATAGGGATTTTTTTACGCGTTTTTTAATATAATAGTAAAGTTTTAATAAGGGTAACCAAATTTTTTTTTAGATAATACATAATTTTAGATAATAAATAGCAAGTTAGTATAGTAGTATGATTAAATTTCTAGTTTAGAATATAAGAATAAGTCTGATCTAATAATTAGATGCTCAAGTACTTAATAATTATTATATCTAAAAAATTCAATACATCACAATACAAAATTAAAAGGTGGTATAGAAATGAGTAAAAATGTAAGAACAATTACAATTGTTGCAGCCATAATTCTTGTAATAATAATGCCTATTATTGGAGGTTACAATAAGATAGTAAGTTTAGAACAAAAGGTAACGGTAACAGAGGGAAATATAGATACGCAGTTACAAAGAAGATCTGATTTGATTCCTAATTTAGTAGAAACGGTTAAAGGTTATGCCTCTCAGGAAAAAGATATTTTTATAAAAGTAGCTGAGGCTAGAGCTAAACTTGCAGGTGCAACAAACGTAACAGATAAAGCTAAGGCAGATGGCGAACTTAGTAGTGCAGTGTCAAGGCTTTTAGTAATTGTTGAGAAGTATCCAGATCTAAAATCCAGTGCTAATTTTAAAGATTTAACAGTAGCACTAGAAGGCAGCGAAAATAGAATAGGTACTGCAAGACAGGATTATAATACAAGTGTTGGAGCGTACAATACAACAATAAAAAGGTTCCCTAATAATATTATTTCGGGTATTTTTGGATTTGATAAAAAACCACTTTATAAGGCTAGTGAATCAGCAGATCGGAAGAGCGTCGTGTAGGGAAAGAGTGTGGATCAAGTGTAGA
>NZ_CALEVF010000354.1 GCF_937920395.1 uncultured Clostridium sp.
TCTTTATCCATACAATCATCCATTATTTGGTATGCCATTCCTAAATTTAATCCATACTCTTCTATTCTAGTAATTTGATATTTTGTCGCTCCAGCCAGTGATGCTGCAATTTTGCAACTAACGGACATAAATAATGCTGTTTTACCTTTAATAATGTTTAAATAAGTTTCATGAGTAGGTAATTCATTTTCTGCTTGAATTACTTCAGCGGCACACATATACTCAGTTAACTCAACTATCATTTGTTCAAATTCTTTTGGTAGTGAATTTGAAAGAGTTGAGAATGCTAATGAATAAACAACATCACCTGTGAGTACCGCTATTTTCTTTCCATAGATTCTACTTATAGTTTTTTGACCACGCCTAAACAAATCACCATCAATCACATCATCATGTATTAAACTCGCACTATGCATGAGCTCAATACCCGTAGCAAATTGAATTAACTGGTCATTAGTACTCTCTGGAAGCTTATTATTTATAATACCCGCTGAGAGCAGAGCTAAAGTAGGGCGAAGCTGTTTCCCTGGTATCTTAAAAAAATAGCCTATAATTTCTTGTAAATAACTTGTGCTTAAACTTGTACATATTTTTCTTTGTTCTTTTTCCACGAGATTTAAATCATTACCTATTGGACTATAAATATCTTCAAACTGCAAATTTTTCACCACCTTTATATATTTCAGAACTAAGTAATATATTTTTTTAAAACTTCGAATGTTGAAAATATTTTTCAAGTACAATGCCTATCATAATAAAATATTGTGAAGATAATATGTAGATAGTATATTTTTTGTCGATTTCTTTTATTTTTGTAAAAATAGTAGAAAATTAATGAAACAATTGTTTATAAAATTGAGTGCACCAAAACGATTTTACTAAGATAACTCAAATAATAAATTTAAGTGATTCAATCACTTAACCTTGAGAAAATATTGATATAAAAGTATAATTCAGGTCCACACGTAAATTAATACAACGCACTTGATTTTATAAAAAGTTAAAGAGGAGCAAAATGCTCCTCTTTAACTTTTCTTATAAATATTATTCAAGTTGCTTTGATATTTTTAATAATATATTAGAATCTTCTCCAAACTTACAAATGCCCTTACAATTTTCATATAAATCAGAGAATACTATATATCTCAAATTTGCACAATTCATGATCCTAAAGACCGGCCTCCTTAGTTGAGCAATTATTTCTTTTTCACGAGAATCAGGTGCTACAAGGAAAAGGTTACACTCTGTAGTATGAAGTGAGGTCGATAAATCCATGAGTCTTAGTATTCCTGAGTATATAGATGTGGTTTTCTCAATTTCAAAGGCACAATCTATTTTTTCACTTTCTTTATTTATCCATAAAACATCTATCAAAGAAATAGTTTTAAGCACATCTTTAGAAACGCTTAACTCCGGTAGTTCCCCTAACGTTAAAAATCGAAGGCTTTTTCCATCTAAAAATTTGCTCCGATCGTTTAATGCCACAAAAACATCATATCCTAAATTTCTTCCGATTTCAGTTAATAGAAATTGCGTTTTAAGATGTTCACTCTCTTCTTTAATTTCATATTGCACCTCAACATGTCTTTTTTTTAGTGTTTTTTCTAACTTATCTTTTTCAAATTTTATAGCTGTGTCACAATTTATATTCAAAGAAATTTTACCAACACCTATATCAAATAATAAACCTGATATAGCGCCTAAATCAGTAGACAGTATAGATCTATTTTCTTCATTTATTTTAATAATAGTTTCTCTCATCTCTAAATACTGTTGCCATGAACCTAATTTTTTATTATCGTCAAAAATGGCGTTAAAACCTTTTACAATTGCAGTATTAAATGGAGGCATTATAGTTGGGTGTAAGAAATAAAGTATATTTGCCACAGATGGACCTAATCCCTTTATTTGATAACTATCAAGTTTTATAATCTCTTTTACTAGCTTATCTTCAGTATTAGCTGACATACAAGCTTCTAAAAACTGTCCGAAAATTCTTTTGTTTTCTTCATTTTCATATATATCAGGAATTCGTAGTTTAGGCTTCCAATAGAATGGATGAGCAGCCCCTTTGAATATTTGTTTTTGCTCTGTAATACAGGATAATATGAATTCTAAGGGTGAACCCTTAAAATCATTGCCAAAAGTTTCGTCTTTAATTGATTTAATTGTATCAATCACACCACGTCTAATTGAACGAAAAGCTTTCATTCTTGTATTGTTATAAACAAACCAAGTGTTATATACAGATTCTGAATCAGTTTTAAATTGTAGAATGATATTTTTAAAATCAAGTTCCATATTAAATTTCTCCTTTGAAAATATTAAAAAGCATACTGTTATACTGGGTTTATATTTATCTGTTTAAAATTATTGGTAGTACAGAAAAATCAAAAAATTACCTTATCAAAATTAAGTATATACTAATTCAATTAAATTCACATCGTAAAATATAAGTAATAATTCAAAATCGTTAATCTTCATAAAATCTACATAATAAATTGATATAGTATAAAAAAAGTATTAATTACTTAGAACACAATTTTTATAAAAATTTATAAATGTTGATTTAAATAACATTAAGAATAGGAGGACTGAGTTTATGTGGGTTGAGATATCAATAACTTTATTTATTATAGCTGTAGCAGGACATATTCTTTATCATAGTTTAAAGAAAAAGGGTTCAGGGGATTGTGGATGTGGAAGTTGTTCTTCGAAGAAGAAAAAGTAACTAATGTTATATCTATAGTGAGGAACTTCAACTGATTTTTATTGTTCTGGATTTTTCAACATGAATATGCTTATTTTGGCATAAGACTTGGAAGAACAACTTAATATCAAATAGAATATAGCGTTGGTGTATCTAAAGATGATTGTATAACGATTAAATGGTTAAAATAGACTGTATTAACTCATATTGTGTAAAGCCTCTAACGTGTACAAGTTAGAGGCTTTACGCAAATATACTAATAATATTCAAATAAGGAGCAAGGCATGAAAAATATACTGATAATTGAAGATGAAGAAAAGGTAGTTCAAGTCTTAAAAGCATACTTAGAAAAAAATGGGTATAATGTTTACGTTGCATTAAATGGATTAACTGGTATTGAAATATTTAAAGAAAACAAA
>NZ_CALEVF010000355.1 GCF_937920395.1 uncultured Clostridium sp.
TGGGATATTAAAAAACCTAGAGTAGAAGTTGCATTTTTGGCCATTGTAATCATGGGTATTGTATTTGTTCAAAACATAACAATGTTAAACATATGGGAAAATATATTACATGGTCTTGAAAATATACTAGGAACAACAAATTATATTATAACTTTTACGGTAACTTTCCTTATAGCTATGGCCATTCCTGTTGCGTTACTAATCTTGACAGGGCTTATTGCTAAAAAGTTTAACAAGGCTACCATTATGGAAAATTTCGCTAGATTCGGATATTCGCTTATACCGTTAGATTTAGCAGGACATATAGCTCATAATCTATTTCACTTGTTAGCAGAGGGTAAATCTGTGGTTTATACTATAATGGAATTTTTCGGAGTAAGCTCTCACGGAGCTTCAACTGCAATATTCCCTAGTCCAACTATTCAAATGTTTCAGTATATTATAATTGTAATTGGTACTATAGGTTCAATATATACTGCTTATAGAATTGCTAAGAGCAGTCAAGCTAAAACAACAATTTTAGGAACCTCAGTAACTTATACTATTCTAATGGTATTACTTGCAGCCGCAAATATATTCTTATTTTCTATTCCAATGGCAATGCGTATGTAACAAATTAAATAGTAAAAAGAGGGTATTTATGTTTAAATACTTTATACTCTCTGTTTTTACTATTATATGTTTATATATTGCTATCAATTTACAAAGCGATGTAACGTTTTGTAATTTCCCTTTAATGTAAGGAGGCTTTAATAGTGAATGAAATGACTATAAATGTTCATGATGTATTTTCATCAATTGCTAGTAAATATGATAAATTGAATACAATATTAACTTTAAATATAGACCAATTATGGAGAAAAAATGCTGTAAAACTATGCACCATAAAAAAGAATGATAAAGTATTAGATTTATGCTGTGGTACAGGTAAAATGATAGAACTTGAATGCAGAGCAGCAGGTACAAATACTGAAGTTGTGGGGCTAGACTTTAATAAAGAAATGCTTAATGTAGGATATAAAAAGCTTAACAAATCATTAATAAATTATAAATTCAACTTAATGCAAGGAGATGCTATGAGCCTTCCCTTTGGTGATAATACCTTCAATTGTATCACCATCGCATTTGGTTTACGAAATGTACCTGATAAAAGAAAATCTATTTCTGAAATGTATAGAGTTTTAAAACCAGGTGGAAAGATAGTTTGCCTAGAATTATCTAAGCCAGAAATGCCTATTTTCAGAAATGTATATAATTTATATTTCAACTATGTACTACCAGTTATTGGCTATCTAGGAACCCAAGATAAAGCAGCTTATGACTATCTAAGAGATTCAGTAAATGGCTTTATGACAAAAAATCACCTTAGAGATGAATTTAGGAGTGTTGGTTTTGAGAATTCAAGGTTTAAGTCCTTAACTTGTGGAATAGCATCTATACATTATGGCATTAAACCTTTATAGGAATAAATATACAGCTTTGCTTTATTATATTAAAGCAAAGCTGTAATAAAAAAAGGAGTTGTTGTTAATTGCATACTTTAGTTTGTGTAAAACAAGTACCTGACACTACTGAAATAAAAATGGATCCAATAACAAACACAATGGACAGATCAAGTGCTCCTACCATTATTAATCCATTTGATGCTCATGCTGTTGAAGAAGCAGTTAAAATAAAGAAAAAATTTGGGGGTAAAGTTTCTATTATTTCAATGGGACCTCCTCAAGCACAAGAAGTTATTAAAAAATGTATTGAAATGGGTGCAGATGAAGGCTATCTACTTTCAGACCGTGCCTTTGCAGGATCAGATACATTGTCTACCAGCTACATTCTCGCTATGGGAGTAAATAAAATAATGGAAATTGAACCAATTGATTTAGTATTCTGTGGTAAACAAGCCATAGATGGAGATACAGCACAAGTTGGACCCGGTATTGCATGCCGTTTGGGTATGCCACAGTTAACTTATGTTGAAGCTATTGAAACATTCGATTTGGGAAAAAAGGTTATTGTGCTTCATAGGAAGATTGATAATGGATATGAAGTTGTACAAGCAAAACTTCCTTGCCTAATAACAGTAGAAAAAGATATTAATGAATTAAGCTTTTCACCTTTAACAAATATGATTAAGGCAGCCCGCTATAAGCCTATCGCTTGGGGAATTAAAGATTTCAACGCTGATTTAACCCAATTGGGATTAAAGGGATCTCCTACTTCTGTACGACGCATTTTCCCACCAGAACAAAGAGCCGGCGGCGAATTGCTTAAAGGCAGCGAGGATGAAGTAGTTAAAATTTTAGTTGATAAATTAAAAGGAGGAATACTTCAATGTCAGATATAAATAAAGAATATTCTGGTGTATGGGTTTTTGTAGAACAGTTAGAAGGAAAACTAGCCACCGTCACCCTCGAGCTCGTTGGCGCGGCAAAGAAACTTGCTTCTAGTTTAAATGTACAAGTATCTACAGTTCTTTTAGGAGACAAAGTGGAAACTATCATACCTACACTTTTTGAGCACGGTGCAGATATAGTATATATTATCGATGATCCAGTATTCCATTTTTACAGAGCTGAAACCTATAAGAGTGCCTTTTGTTATCTTGTAGAAAAATATAAACCAGAAATATTATTAATGGGCGCAACAACTACTGGCCGTGATCTTGCTGGAGCAGTAGCAACTACACTAAAGACAGGGCTAACAGCTGATTGTACAGCCCTTGATATTGATTTAGAGAAAAAGATTTTACTTGCTAGTAGACCTGCCTTTGGTGGAAATATTATGGCCACCATTGTATGTAAAGACCATAGACCTCAAATGGCTACTGTCCATCCAAAGGTTATGAAAATGCCTATTCCTGAGAAAAATAGGGCTGGCCTAATAGTAAGAGAAACATTTGCCATTGCAGAAGAGTCTTTGAAAACTATAGTTCTAAAAATAGTTAAAGATGGATTAGAAAATGTGAAACTCGAAGATGCAAAAATTATAGTGAGTGGCGGCCGTGGTATACAAAATGAACACGGAGTTAAGCTACTTAATGAACTAGCAACAGTCATTGGCGGTGTCGTTTCTGGAAGCCGTGGCGCTGTTGAAAAAGATTTAATTGATCATAACCGTCAAGTTGGTCAAACCGGTAAAACAGTATCTCCAAAACTATATTTCGCAGTAGGGATTTCGGGGGCAATACAACATACTGTTGGCCTCCAAGGGTCTGAAACTATAATTGCTATAAATACAGATCCAGAATGTCCTATGATGAAAATTGCTACCTATAGCATTGTTGGAGATGCACTTACAATATTGCCTAAATTGATTAAAGTATTTAAAGAGTCTCTATCTGAACTTAAGAATTTAAATTTCAATATTAAGGGAGGGGTTACCGTTGAGTGAAAAATTTGATGCTATTATTGTTGGAGCTGGCGTATCCGGACTTGCAGCAGCTTATA
>NZ_CALEVF010000356.1 GCF_937920395.1 uncultured Clostridium sp.
AATTTTACGTAAGCAAAACATTAGAATTTCTTAATGAGATTTCATGTTTCAAACTCTTATTTCAAGTCACCCAGGAGAAACACCTTAACTAGGTGACACCAATTTTAATCCCACAATTCCTATTATTATAAATCCAATGCAAGCCATCCTCATTGCATTTACCGGTTCTTTAAATAATATAATTCCTAAAATCACAGTACCAACCGTACCAATCCCTGTCCAAATTGCATATGCAGTTCCTATAGGAAGAGTTTTCAATGACAACGACAAAAAATAGAAACTTGCTATCATTCCAAAAATCGTAAATACGCTCGGTACAAGCTTTGAGAATCCTTGTGAATATTTAAGTCCTATAGCCCAACCCATCTCAAAAAATCCTGCTATAACTAAAGACACCCATTGCATAATTATCATTCTCCTCATCTTATATAAAATTTTTAAATATTTATTAATACTTCATAAATTCGCCCTTAATAATAAGAAAAAAATAAAAACCAAAGTGATATTGTAGAATATCTCCCAGGCTTTTATCCTTCCGTGAACACAATTAAACTGTGCGTTTTATCTTGGACCAGCCCAGTTATAAAACTAAAACTGCGGAACCCTATAAAACTTTTGTTTATATGAGTTTTACAAACTCTTTTTTAACCAATTATGTTTTCATAGATTATTTAGTATATAACAATGCGACCGCCTATCATCTAAGGGACTTTTGAGCTATTATGAATATAGACCATCCCTCTAGACCAATTTTAATATGAATATATAATAGTATAAAAATCCTCCATAGTTACTTGAAGCGAGAATTTCTAAAACTACTGGAATCTCATTTAATTATCTTTTTTACTAATTATCTTTTTATTAATTAGTAAAACGACAGCCTACCGGCTAAAAGACTTTGGGACTAAGATTAAATCGTCTTTTGTACACAGTCCCCTCTAGACCCATCCTAATATGAATTTTCTCGGAGTGACTTGAAATAAGAGGTGCAGGAACAATTGAAATCTCATTTAAAATTCTTGTTTTGCGAATGTAAAATCCTCGTGAGACTTCCTGAAAGGAAGGCTAGCGAACCGGCAGTATGCCGAATGTGAGCGAAAGAGAATTTTACGTAAGCAAAACATTAGAATTTCTTAATGAGATTTCATGTTTCAAACTTTCCTTTGCCCTTACACAACAATACATTATCAATTTTCTCCGTGAATGACTTGAAAGGAGAGATGTAGAAACAATTGAAATTTCATTTAGGAATTCTTGTTTTGCCAATATTATATTCTCGTAAGCCTGACAGGAAGTCAGGCTAGTGAACCCGAGACATGACGTCGAGTGTGAGCGTTAGATAATATAATATTGGGCAAAACATTAGAATCCTTAATGCAATTTCATGTTTCAAACTCTCCTTTCAAGTCACCTAGGAGAAACTTCATAAGGATACCCTCTTATTTAATGTATCCTTGTGGATGACCTTTATGCCAATTCCATGCAGTTTCTATAATAGTTTCAAGAGAAGCATATTTAGGTTCCCATCCGAGAACTTCTTTAGCCTTATCACTAGAAGCTATAAGTACTGCTGGGTCTCCTGCACGTCTAGGTGCCATTTCAGCCTTTATATTAATACCAGTAACTTTTCTTGTTGCTTCGATAACCTGCGCAACAGAAAATCCTTTTCCATTTCCAAGATTGCAAGTAATGCTATCTTCTCCACGTCTAAGTCTCTTAACTGCGAGTAAATGAGCACTAGCGAGGTCACTAACATGAACATAATCTCTAACACAAGTACCATCTTCTGTTTTGTAATCATCACCAAATATCATGATCTTTTCTCTTTGTCCAAGTGCTACCTGAAGAATAATAGGTATTAAATGAGATTCTGGTCTATGATCTTCTCCTATTTTTCCACTTACATGTGCGCCTGCTGCATTGAAATATCTTAAAGCAGTGTATTTTATACCATAAGCATTATCACACCATTTTAATATTTTCTCAACGCAAAGCTTTGACTCTCCATAAGGATTAGTAGGAAAAGTCTTATCACTTTCAAGTATAGGAATATTATCTGGTTCGCCATAAGTTGCTGCAGTTGATGAGAAAACTATGTATTTAACTTTATGATCACGCATAGCCTTAAGTAAATTAACTGTAGAACCAATATTGTTTTCAAAATACTTTAAAGGTTCTACAACGCTCTCCCCTACCAATGAATCTGCTGCAAAATCTATAACTGCATCTATAGTATTCTCAGTGAAAACTTTGTTAAGTATAACATCATCTCTTAAATCTCCACAGTATAGCTTTCCACCCATTAATGCATCATGATGTCCCTTTTGAAAATTATCTAAAACAACTACCTCTTCGCCTTTTTCTAAAAGTTCAGCGACCATATGACTACCAATATAACCTGCACCACCACATACCAAAATTGCCATTTACTAAAATCCCCTCTCATAAAGCCTTTTATTTAATATATACTCATTTTAACACATTTTTTTCGTTAATCATAAATTTGTTATTCGGTTACATATTTTCTATCCTGTTTCGAAAGAATACGCCCATCCTCTATAGGCGGGTGGTGAATTTCGTCTAGCTTATGGCAGTTTATAAAACTAAAGCAATTACTTACAAGTATAATATTAGTAGAGAATATACTCATATTTTCATCGATATTTGGACATAATATTAGTATAAAACATTAATGAAAGGAGGAGTTTCAATGACTAACAGTTCAAAAAAAGTAGAAAAGGAAATCTTGTACGGAGTTCAAAAACAACAACTTAAAGATTTGTCAGCTAAGGAATATAAAGCACTTAAACAACTATGTATTTTATCTAAAAACATGTACAATGTAGCATTGTATAGTATTCGTCAACATTATTTTACTGAAAAGAAGTTCTTAAGTTACATTAAAAACTATCATGTTTGCAAAACTAATGAAAACTATGAAATACTTAATTGTAATTCAGCCCAGCAAATAATGAAAGTTGTAGATGCAAGTTTTAAGTCATTTTTTGCATTGCTTAAATTATCAAAAGCAGGTAAATACAAATTTAGCGACATTAGAATGCCAGGTTATTTACCTAAAGATGGCTTATTTGAACTTATTTTTTGTGAATTCAATGTTGCTACTGATAAATTTTCAGTACCAATGTCTACCGCTTTCAAAAGCCTTTATGGCAAAGTTGAGATTACAATTCCTCCAAACCTAAAAACTAAAATAATTAAAAAAATCATAATACTACCCAGAAACAATTCAAGGTTCTTTGAAATCCAATGGATATATGAAATAGAGGAGTTCAAAGGTAGTTTAAATAAAAAGAATACACTTGCAATTGATTTAGGCGTAGACAACTTATGCACTTGCACCACAAATTCTGGCAAAGCTTTTATTATTGACGGTAAAAAACTTAAATCAATAAACCAAGGTAGTAATAAGCAGAATAGCAAATTGCAATCAATTAAAGATAAACAAAATATCACACGCACTACTAAATCCCAAGGAAACCTTTGGAACAAACGAGGTAATAAGGTTAATGATTATCTCGCTAA
>NZ_CALEVF010000357.1 GCF_937920395.1 uncultured Clostridium sp.
CCTTTTTCTATAGCGAGCACTCTCTTCTTCATAGCATCCACTATATTCTTAGCATGTGTTGCCATAACCACAGTGGTTCCTGCCTTGTTAATATCATTTAATATATCCATAATCCCTAATGCAGTTTCTGGATCTAAATTTCCTGTTGGCTCATCTGCTATTAGCAAAGTGGGATTGTTTACTATAGCCCTTGCAAGTGAAACTCTTTGTTTTTCTCCACCTGAAATCTCATTAGGAAAAGCCATATGTTTTTTGGAAAGTCCAACTAAATCTAAAACATAAGGTACCTTCTTTTTAATCTCCTTAGCAGAACATTCTGTAGCCCTAAGTGCAAATGCAACATTCTCATATATATTTAGAGTATCAATCAACCTAAAATCTTGGAAAACAACTCCGATTTTTCTCCTATAATATGGTATGTTTTTTCTACGTATAGTTGTTATATCTACATCATTTATAATAACACTACCCGTAGTTGGTTCTACTTCTTTTAAAAGTATTTTAACAAAAGTAGATTTACCCGCACCACTAGGCCCTACAAGGAATACAAATTCTCCCTTTTCGATTGTAATGTCAATATTTGACAAAGCTATTACATTATTATCATAAATCTTAGTTACTTTTTTCACTTGTATCATATTAAAATCTCCTTACCCCGTTTATAGAATTCATTACAGTAAATTCACTAATAACATTATAACATAGTGTCAATGCCCTTAATAAACTTTAATATAAAATTTTCGTGAATATTCTTTAAAATCATTATATGTTCTATTAAAAGCTCACTCAGCGTACAAACATGTTTCTATATTATTTCTTTGTGTTTCAGCAAAATCTTTACTGCTTAATAAAATAGATAAGGGTATTAAATACCCTTATCTATTTTATAAACCTACACTTACCAAAAGTGCTGTATCTACCTTTTTCATATCACTATCGGTCATATGACCTATTTTTTCTTTTAATCTCTTTTTATCTAACGTTCTTATTTGTTCTAGCAAAACCACTGAATCTTTGTTTAGACCATACTCTTCTGAAGAAATTTCAACATGAGTAGGGAGTTTCGCTTTATTTATCTGAGAAGTAATAGCTGCAATTATAATAGTAGGACTGTACTTATTACCAATATCATTTTGAAGTATAATAACTGGTCTAACCCCACCTTGCTCTGAGCCTACAACCGGACTCAAATCAGCATAAAATATATCTCCTCTTTTTACTATTGTTGTCATTTGACAAATCACTCTCCGAAAGCTTAACTTCGTATTCTTTAAAATCTTTGATATCTTTTTCAAAACCCATATTAGCTATTTTTAAATTTAACTCAGCCATTTCTAAATATCCTTGTTTCATTTTATCTACATAATTGACTCTTTTCTTTTCCTCAATATATAGTATTATAGCTTCCCTAATAAATACACTTCTTTTTTTACAATCTTTTTTAAGTGTCTTATTAAATTCAATGTAAAGTTCCTGCGAGAGGTTTATTACGAATTTTTTTGAAGTTGACATAGAAAATTTAATACCTCCTATTTAAGTAACACAACAATATGTATAAGTTAATTATAATTCAATCTATGTCACTCTGTCAAAGAGATTATTCGTTTATTCGCCTTTTTTCAACAAGTAATTTTACATAAAACTAGTTTATTCTACATTCTAACTAGGGGTATTATATATATTCTTTTATCTTTACTACCTCACCTTTTCTGATATATACTCTTGGAACTCGTTTTCCAATCATACAAACTATTTCATAACTTATTGTGCCTATTAACTCTCCAACAATATCTGCATCGAATTTATTATTTTCATCTTCACCTATTAATATTACCTCGTCTCCAACTTTTACTCCATCAACGTCTGTAATATCAATCATACACTGATCCATACAAATTTTTCCTATAACTGGAGCAAATTTACCCTTTATAATAACCTTTGCCTTCTGAAATAAAAGTCGTGTATATCCATCCGCATAACCGATTGGAAGTGTAGCTATAACACTCTCTTTCTCAGTTTTATATTTTCTTCCATAACCAACATATTCACCAGGTGGTAACGTTTTTATATGTACAACATTTGTTTTTAAAGTCATGACTGGTAATAAATCTAATTTTTCCTTATTTACCTCATCAGACGGATAGTAGCCATAAATTATTATCCCCGGCCTTACTGCCTCATAATGGATTTCTGGTAAATCTATAATAGCTGCACTATTTGCAATATGTCTTGTGTTTATGTAAACCTTTTTAGCTCTTAATTTTTCATAAAAATCATTAAATTTTTTCACTTGCATATTAGTATATGTCTTATCCTTTTCATCTGCAGTTGAAAAGTGGCAAAATAGACCTTCTATAACTATGTTTGGGAGTTTACTTATCTTGCATACTTCCCGTACACTCTCATCATTTGGTAAAAAACCTATTCTACCCATTCCAGTGTCTAAAGCTATGTGTATCTTTGTTATTTTATTTTCGTCTTGAGCCATCTTTGATAATTGTTTTGCAAATTCATATGAAAATACAGTTTGTTCGATATTATACTTTAATAGATTGTCTATAAGCTCCGGCGGTGTGAATCCTAATATCATTATTGGGCATTCTATGCCTGACCGTCTAAGTTCCACCGCTTCACTTAACATTGCAACTGCTAAACTATTTGCACCATTTTCAAGTAATACTGGAGCTACATCAACAGCCCCATGTCCATAGGCATCTGCCTTTACAACCGCTATGATTTTTTCACTTTTAGTTATTCGTCTAATCTCACGCATATTATGTGATAGATTATCTAAATCAACCTCAGCCCATGCAGGTCTTAAATGTTTAAACACTCTCTTCACCTCTTTTGGTTACTAAAATTTAATAAATATTATGGAATCTTAAACTCCGTAGGGTCAATTTTTACGTTAGCAAGGAAATTGGTATATGTTATATTAATTTTTTCTTTGCCGAAAGTATCATAAATAACCATTTTCTCTGGCAACATACTTTTATTATTAACATATAAAAGTCCATTGTTTATGTTTTTATTGTTCCCAGGAATAAATAATTTAATTACAGTATATTCAATATTATTTATATTTTTAGTAACATATTTTATTTCCTCATTAGTATACAATAATCCTATGTATTCACC
>NZ_CALEVF010000358.1 GCF_937920395.1 uncultured Clostridium sp.
TTGCTATTTCAGTTACAGAAGGCTCTTTATCGTACTCTTTCATCCATCTATCTCTTACTTGTAATGCTTTATATGCTGTATCCCTTAAAGACCTGCTAACTCTTATAGAATTATTATCTCTTAAGTATCTTCTTATCTCGCCGATAATCATAGGAACTGCATAGGTTGAAAACCTAACATTTAAGCTTAAATTAAAATTATCAATGGACTTCATTAGCCCAATACAACCTACTTGAAATAAATCATCTACATTTTCTCCTCTGCTATTAAATCGCTTTATCACACTTAAAACCAATCTTAAGTTTGCTTCAATAAATTCTTTTCTACATTCTGGTTCTCCATTTTGTATTCTATATAGTAACTCTTTCATTTCTTTTTCTTTTAATTTAGGTAACTTCGAAGTATTTACACCACTTACCTCAACTTTATTAAACATCATAAGGTCATCATTCCTTTCAAAGTAATAGTAGCTTTAAAATTATTCCCTTATGATTTGTTTATTATACTAGAGACAACCTTACAATAATATTTTTAATAACAAGAATGTGGGTGTATATCTTTCCAAATTTAATTTTAGCATTTATTGCATTTGTTTTATTCATATTTGGATTTTTTAGTGGTAGCAACAAGGAGGCTATTAATAAACCTCCCATTGCAATATAATTACCTAGAAGATTTCAGTGTATTCTTGCGGTAAAAATGTTAATCTATAACCATCTGATTGGCTATCTACACAAGATAACATGTCAATACTAACAATATTTTTTCCATAGATGAATATTTTTGCTGTATCGCCCTTAGAGATTGCAAGATTTAATCCACTTCCATGGTGATAATTAAAATCTTTTTTGCATGCTACAATTGAATCTACCATAGGTTATGCTCCTTTGTTATTTAGTCTAGTACATATAAGTTAGTACCTAAATTTAATATACTTTTTTACATTGGAAGTCGTTCTTCCTATAGTGCTAACCAGCATGTACTATTTGTTTCTACTATACCATAAAATGCTAAATTTTCCTTTATATATTTGAAATTTCTTTTAGTTCAAGTTTATTGAAAATATGAAATTTTTAATTTTAAAAACAAAAGAAAAGAGTATGATTTAAATAATGTTACTGAAGCTAGGGCTTTCCCTAATGATGAGGATTTACAAGAATTATACAACAAGAATGAGGAATATTTTAACTTTATAAAAATAGATTTATATAGTGTATGGAAAAATGATATTGTTATAGATGATAAAGATTTGGTTAATATCAAATATATTAATCAAAATGCATTACAAATTATAAATAATTATATTGAAGATGAACTTAAGATTCTTAGCAAACAAACAAGTTAGTTAATATTATTAAAAGACAAACTTTTAGTTTAAATACTAGAGTTTGTTTTTTTTCTTCTACTTAAATATATATTTATCATGAAATAAGCCCTAATCATTGGAGAATATAAGATCTATTGATTAGGACTTTAAATAAAATTAACTAATTTTATTTTGTAGTCTTAACTTATCAGCTACCATGGCTATAAATTCTGAATTAGTAGGTTTGCCTTTTTCATTATTAATTGTATAACCGAAAATCTTATTAATAGTGTCTACTTGTCTTCTACTCCATGCAACATCTATTGCATGTCTTATTGCTCTTTCTACTCTAGTAGCAGTAGTATTATACTTTTCGCCTATTAATGGATATAATTCTTTTGTTATTCCTGATAAAAGTCTAATATCATTCACTACCATGATTATTGCTTCCCTTGCAAACATGTAACCTTTTATATGAGCAGGTATTCCAATTTCATGCATAATATTAGTTATTTGAGCAATTAAAATATCATCAACTAATTGATTTTTATTAATTTTAGTTTCAGTATTATCAACATAAGTAATTGCTTTTTTTACATCATCACTATCTGTAATGTAACCTACTATCTGCCTTATCCTTTTAACTAATACTTCCATGTCAAAAGGTTTTACAACATAATAATCTGCTCCTAGTGATATGGCTCTTCTGCTTATATTTTCCTGGCCAACTGCTGATAAAACTATAATACGAGGTAATGGGTCTAAATCTATTGTATTTAGTCTCTCTAGAACTCCCAAACCATCAAGAATAGGCATAATTATATCAAGTACTACTAAATCAGGTTTTTTTTCTTTAATCAGTTTTAATGCTTCTACTCCATTCGCTGCGAAGCCAATAACGACGATATCCTTTTGCACTAATAGATAATCATTAAGAATGTTACAAAATTCTTTGTTGTCATCAGCGATGATTATGTTTATCTTTGATTCTTCCATTATATAAGCTCCTCTGTAGAAGTCATACTCAATATGTATGACTTCTTTTTTTATATTACTAATTTTATGTTTGTTATATCAACAAGAGACAAGACGACACCTTTAATTGAATTTTCAAATGTAAAGCATGGTGCACATTTGAATAAATACCATTTTCCATTTTTACTTTGAACTTCCTTCTCGGACGAAATATGACTGTTTAATACTTCCCTTGCACCTATATTTAAGTCATCGTTAATCAAATTATTAGATATATGATGCATCGGGCGTCCAATATCTTGAGTTATAAGGGGTATCTCTTTAATTACGCTTGGTGTAAACTTTCTTACACAAAGATTTTCATCTAGGAAAATAATCCCAATCTCAGAACTGTTTAAATAGTTTGTCATATCATTGTATAAATCATCCAATTCTTTATTCTTATATTGACACTGCGTGTTAATCTCTTGTAACTCATTATTTACTGATTGGTATTCTTCATGTGTACTAAGTAATTCTTCATTGTAAGAACTCTGGAATTCCTTTGATATTTGGAGGCATTCCTTGGTAAATTTTAATTCTCCTTCAAGTTGTATAATTCTTTCATTCGTTTCTATTTCTAAATCATTTTTTTTTGTAATTAAATTTATAACTGGCATTATATCTTTCATAATGAATATCTCCTTTTTCTATATTTAAATTTATCCTTTAGTCTATTTTTGTTTTATTATAGATAACCATAATTGAATATGTTATGATTATAACAGTTCTATCTATCGTTATTGGCTATTTTTTACAAACTTTCCCAAAAAAATGTAAATATTTAATACGTTTTAAGAGAAGAAAGGATGTGCCATTGTCATATGTATAAATTTACACTTAAACTACAAGAAGCTAGGAAGCACAAAGGTTTGACACAAAAGAGATTAGCATTTATAGCGAGTATATCTCAAAGTCATATTAGTGAGTTAGAGAGAGGGCACGAAAGCCCAACATTAAAAACTGTAGAAAATCTAGCCGATGCACTAAAAACACACCCATATGATTTATTAGAAGTAGATAGCTTTAAAAATAAAAAGCACTATATTAAATAATATTCTTATATTTTCTATTAATTAAGTCTTATTAAAATGTTATATTTGGCTAAATATACTATTTAGTGAGTAGTTTATAATATAACAATTATAAAGGTAAGTCCAAAATTTTGGACTTACCTTTAATTTATATTTTTAAAACATTATTACTATTTTCCCTTTCCCTAATGGTAAATGCAATTATTGAATTATTTTTGACATTTATACTAAACTTGATACAACCTCAATATTATATATAATTAGAAAGGGAAATTAGGTCTTAAGTTATATCTGTTTTATTCGCTAAGACAGAGGGATTAATAATAGGTAAAGAAGCATTTAGATCACAAATTAATTATCTAAAAACGCATAGATATAACACAATAACTATGGAACAGCTTGGTGCTAATGTAACGAAGGGAGCTGCGTTACCCAATAAACCAGTAGTAATAACATTTGATGATGGGTATAAGT
Source organism: uncultured Clostridium sp. (assembly GCF_937920395.1). Taxonomy (GTDB): domain Bacteria; phylum Bacillota; class Clostridia; order Clostridiales; family Clostridiaceae; genus Clostridium_AD. Next base: position 3,829 of record NZ_CALEVF010000358.1, read on the forward strand.
GTATATACAATGGCATATATATGTGGAATGTACAATACCAATACTGTAAAGGCAGTAAAAGCAACAACAATTAGGTTAGGGATAAGCACAAAAGCAGGGCTTACATCAAGACAAGATAGTGTCTATAGCATTAATGTAGCTTCAGTAATTCCGGTTATCCAAGTAGCACCAGTAATTCCTGTAGAACCTGTTATACCTGTAGCTCCACTTGCACTAGTATTTACTGTACATTCTGGTGTCTCAAATAACACTAAATTTGCTACAATTGGTACCAAGGTGGAATAAACTATATCATTAGAAGTTTTATTAATTAAACTTAATGCTATTGGAGCAGAATCAACTTGTATAATATCAAAACCTATAACCTCACCAGTGTTAATAGAGGAGTTACCTATCAAATCATCCCCATTAGATGATTGAATTGAAAAAATTAGATTGTTAGATCCTAACGATGACTGAGTTGATACAGACCAGTTGATAAAATACATTCCGTTTTTATTTATTACTATTTGACCAGTTAAGGAATCATAAAATACAGATCCTTTACTATTTAATAACGTGTCAAATATTACATTATCATTTGGACTTATTGTTCCAGCAATTTTTCTTTGGATTTGTAAGCCTGTTGTGTTCAAATTACATCTCTCACTTTTGCAATGAAACATATCATTGCTGTTCTATAATATGTCGTTTATATTTGTTGGTTAATGATACTTCATTATTACATTCTTTCTTGCCTTACTTGAGTTATATTGTTGTTAAAATGTAGATTAAAATTTTATAAAACTAAATAAGAATTTAATTGAAAAAATAATATTAATAGCTAATAAGTGACTTAAATCACTGAAGTGTAGGGAGTTAAATTTAAGTTAAAATGCAATGAAATTTAATTAAATTTAAAAGATTCCATTCCAACTAAATGTGAAGGCGATGTCTTTAAATAAGCAAGATACACTAAAGCTAAACATATTTATTTGACAATAAACTACAAAAGTGAGTAAGAGAGAGTAAAAAAGCAAAAGGCATTCTTTTAAAGAGTGCCTTTTGTTTTTTTATAATGTATATTATCAAGAAGAAAGGTTATCTGAATAATATCTTTCTTCTGTTTTATCAGATAGAAACACTTTATAATTAGATAGTTATCCAATATCTTTGAGTTACTTCTCCATCTTCAATAACGTCATTCTCAAATACTCCGCCATTATTTAATATAGTTTTTGCTGAAGCTATATTTGTTTTGTCACAAGTAACCAGTACTTTCTTAATACCTAACTGTTTCACTAATGATAATGATAGTGAAAGCATCTTCGTAGCATAGCCCTTTTTACGTTCAGTAGGCCTTATTCCATAGCCTATATGTCCTCCATAATTTAGTAAAAAATCATTTAATTCATGTCTGATATGTAATGCACCATAAATTCTCATATTTTCATCAATTAGAAAATATAGAGATGCTGGAACAAAGCCATCTTCATATGATTTATTGGTTGTTTGGATCTTCCAACAATTAATTAAATCTTCATAATTTACAATACTTTTCCTCGATGCATATGGAATTATTTTTTCCCCTGATTTTTCCCATTCAACTATATAATTATTATATTCTTTTTCCATTTCAAGTTTTGGTTCAACCAACTTAAATATCATAAAACTCCTCCTTCGATTTGTTTAGTACAGTATGTAGTTTAAATATGTTTTTATCTTCTAGATATTTAGATACTTCTTCATTTAATTTAAGTTCAAGTAGGGGCAAAACTTCTTCTTTTTTAGCATAATGAATATAAAAGTTCATATAATAGTTAGTGTATCTGTATTGCCAATAGCTGAATCTTCCAAAAGAAGTACCAGAGATTTAATTTTGGGGTGAAGCTTTATAGAAAGAAGGGTACCTTTACCCTAACCCCTCAATTAACCTGGGAAGCACAAGGAGGGAAAATAATGACTAAATTTATAGGTTTCAAATCTGTTTTCTTAACATTGGTGTTAGCAATCTGTATCACCTTAATTACATCAACAAACCTATTTGCAGCTACATTAAATAAAACATATACTATAAAAAGTGGGGATTGTTTATCTGTAATAGCACAAAATCATGGAGAATCATTAAATAATTTAAGGAAAGCTAATAATAAATGGAGTGATTTAATTTTCCCAGGGCAATTTCTTGATGTTTCAATAATAAGTGGTCTTACTACAAAGCAAATGTCAAAGAATAGTGTTTCACTTAAAAACTATACTGTAAAAAGTGGGGATTGTTTATCTGTAATAGCACAAAATCATGGATTATCATTAAATAATTTAAGGAAATCTAATAACAAATGGAATGATTCTATTTTACCAGGGCAAATTCTTAATCTTTCAGTAGCAACTACATCTACTGTGAAACAACCAAAACATTCAGTAGCAATTAAAGCTACTGTGAAACAACCAAAACATTCAGTAGCAATTAAAGCTACTGTGAAACAACCAAAACATTCAGTAGCGACTAAGACTACTGTAAAGAAACTCTCACCAAGGTCAAAAAATTATACATCAAGTGATGTGAACTTACTAGCTAGAATAATAACTGCCGAGGCAGGAGGGACCTCTTACAATGATCAAGTTTCTGTAGGCGCTGTAGTTTTAAATAGGGTTAAAAGCAACCTATTTCCAAATTCAATTAGGGCTGTAATTTATCAAAAGTCTCAATTTACTCCTGTAACAAATGGAAGCATCAATAAAACTGTACAACCAAGTGCGCTTAAGGCTGCATATTCAGCACTAAGTGGAAATGATCCAACTAATAAAGCGTTATACTTTCATAATGATAACGATAACAATCTAATATTTCAATATTGACTTAGAATCATAATATAGAATATTTTAAGTAATGTAAGAATACATGCAGCAAACAATTATTATGAAATTTATAATTACCAGTATGGACTGGTTAAAAATCCTTCACAAATATGATACTTGTATAACAGTTCAGTGAAGGTAGAGTGTAATTGAGAGAGTTTAATTTAAACTCTCTTTTCACTTTTTTGGTTAAATAAATTGCCTGATTATGATTTTTTAATCTTGATATTATAGCCCTCTATTATTCACAATAAAATTTATTTTTCTGAGGAAGAAAATTCATCTTTTAAATTTCCATAATCAAATTTGTTTTTCATGAAATTAGAATCATTTAAAGGAAAATGGAGATCAATATTTTCTGCTACCTGGCATTTTATCTTTCCATAGTTCAATGTAAAATTTAATAAGTGCCCGCCCAAATTTTTTTCATCATTAATAAAGTGTAGATGAAAGCCTGACCCTGATACTCCTAAGTACAATTCTGGAATGTAGAAACCAACAATAGTACCCTTGCATTTATCAATATTAAATTCTAGTTGATCTTTAGTTGCATTAATTAATCTCGGATAAGGTTTTTCTTGTTTAATAACTGTCCTAACATGAACATTTTCAAATTCTCCATCAATGCGAAACATGGAAAAAGTATTTCTACTGTCCAAATGTGTTAGCATTTTTTCTTTTACCTTATCTGAAGATAATTTATTATTAAAGGTAATTGTCTCATCTTCTTGAAAGCTACCAACCAGGGCATAAGCAACTTTTTGATGATCGCTAGCAATAGAGAAGATACCATCTTGACGTGATTGATAAGCTTTACCATCAAGAACAATAAGTTCTCCATTTAATTCGTCAAAAGTTCCAATACCCATATCTCCATGTTTTAATAATTCGTTAATTGATAGGCTGCCTTCAAATAATCCGGTCATTAAGGTCCCTATTGAACCATGTTGAAACAATTTAATTTTTTTCATCGTTAGGTTACTCCTTTTATATACTGATTTCTTATATTTTAACATATTTATTAAAAATAAAACAAAATTATGATAGTGATAACAAAACAAATAAATTTATAGATTTATAAATGAAAAAAATTATTTGGGGGAGAAGAATAATTATGGATAAAAATAAACTGCTGTGAAAAATAACTTCACGGCAGTTGTTATATAAACATATGAAATACTTTTATGGTAAATATTCTAGATAATAATTATTTGTTTGCAGGCTTGCTTTTGGGTTTGTTTTTTAAAACACTTAAAATCCATTCATCAAAACTGTTTCCTTTATCGCCCTCATATACATCATATGGTTCAGGATAAAGTTGTTTAAATTTCTCTTTAAACTTAGTTATTTCAAAACTATCCGTGATTACACTATCTACATTATATAGTTTTTTATTTATGTCTTTAATTAAATGAACCTTTGGTTTACCGAGTTTCAAACGTTTACCATTCTTAGTTATGCCTAAGGATTGAGTTGCCCGGAGAGCTTCCTCTTTAACTTTAAATACTAAATCATGCATTGCTAATCTTGTTAATACATCTCGCGATTTTTGACATTTCCAATTTTTAAGTTCATTTACTGCTTCAAGTCTTTTTCTCCAATTAGTTTTATCATCTGCCATTTTAACTAACTCATTAATATTATTAGGAGTCTCTTTCTTAATTTCGATTACTGCCACCTCGAATACACCGCCTATTTTATTTATTTTATATAATGTATATTAAAAAGCATAATAAAATATAACTTTTTAATTCAAATAAATTGTTATAAGTAAGCATTGGTATATTTTTTATATTTAGTAAAGGATGCACTGGGTGATTTATCAAAGATGTTTGATGCATTAGAAACCATATCCTCTTACTAGCTAAAGCAAGCACGACAATAGTTTGTATAGAAAATATATTATATAATTTTTGATAAGTAAGTAAATATATACTATAATATATATAAATTAGTATGAGGGGAGAAATTATCATGAAAATTGTAATACTTGATGGATATAAGGAGAATCCCGGTGCTTTTGGGATTATCCATTGATTGAGTTGGCAGGCAAAACAATGGGCATTATAGGATTTGGACGTATTGGCAAGAGAACTGCTAAGATAGCAGAGGCATTTGGAATGAAGGTTATAGCCTATGATGAGTATCAGAATAAAACATTAGAAAATGAAAACCAAAGATATGTTTCACTCGATGAACTGTTAGCAAATTCTGATGTAATATCATTGCACTGTCCCTTATTCCCATCTACGCAGGGTATTATTAACAAGGAAAGCATTTCGAAGATGAAGGATGGTGTCATTATTATAAACACCTCACGTGGTGGTCTAATTGTGGAAGAAGATCTTGCTATTAGCTTAAAATCAGGTAAAGTATATGCTACGTGTTCCGACGTAGTTTCCACCGAGCCAATTAAACCTGATAACTTACTCTTGGGTTGTGATAATGCTATTTTGACGCCGCACATTGCGTGGGCACCAAAAGAGAGTCGTGCTCGCTTGATGGACATCGCTGTGAATAATTTAAAGGCTTTTATTTCTGGTAATCCAATTAATATAGTCAATTAAGTGCGATAGTAGTTTGTATATAAAAGGGATTATATACAAACTTGTTAATAGTTTCTCAAATAATTTTGGGGTTTCAAATACCCCTCCCTTAATTACATTCTTATTTCTAATCACCCCTAATTAAGTTTACTGATAAGAGAACAATATTGCTACCAATTAAACATAACATTTTTGTCAACTATAAGTTGCATTTGGATTTTGAAAAAGATCGGAAGAGCGTCGTGTAGGGAAAGAGTGTGG
>NZ_CALEVF010000359.1 GCF_937920395.1 uncultured Clostridium sp.
TATAGGGAGGTATTTCAGTAATGTTTAAACTTGTAAAATATGAATTAAGAGCAAATTTTCTGACTATAGTTGGTATTTGTATAACAGTTATAGTTGCTAGCCTACTTCTTATGGCAAAGAAGGGAACTTGGAGTAGTACTACTATAATTGCATTATCTGGGTGCTTAATTATTGGATCCATAATAGTAATATTTATAGCTTCACTAAAAATAATTAGTAAATATTTATATGGAGACTCAGGCTACTTGTTATTTACACTACCACAGTCTGGAAAATCGATAATAACGTCAAGGCTTGTAACTGCACTAATTCAAATATCAATAGTTGTTGCTGTATCTTTCTTGATGTCTTATTTGACACTAACTGATGAAATATCATTTAGTAATATTTTTAAAGGTATTAAGATAAATTCAGTCATATTTTATTTAATTAGTTATATATGGATGATTATTTCTTTCTTAACTATAATATATTTTTGTATGATTATCGGAAAAGTAGCTTTAAAAGGAAAAAAAATAGGCAAGATAGGATCTTTTGTAATTTTTATAATAATATCTTCATTAATAAGTTGGTTATCATTTAAACTTATGGTGGTATTACCACAAACATTAGATTTGACTAATTTTACAATAACCAACGGTAGTGTGTTGAATCTTAATTCAACAACATCAAACGGAGCATTTACTGTAAACATTGCTCAAACTATATTTAATATTATTATTTTCATTGGATTATTTATGACCTCATCTTATTTAATAGATAAGAAGTTAGATCTCTCATAGAATTTATTTAACTTCCAATAGTATTTTCTAAATAAATTTTTAAAAGTAACACTTCCCATTTTGTGGAGTGTTACTTTTTTGCATTTTAAATAATATTATTAATTTTATAGATTCCTTTTCTTTAAGTAATAATGCTATTTACTCTGGTTTTAAACCGAAAATTGATTTTTTAATGACCACAAAGATTTTTTAAGTTTTTAAATATTTAATTATATTGAATTTGTTGTTATAATGATATCAACAAATAAAACATAAATATTAATTATGAAAACTTATAAATAATATAACAAAGAGGAGAGATACTAAATGAATTATTTTGAAGAAAGCTTGAAAATGCATGAAAAATATACTGGTAAACTTGAAATAAGATCAAAGGTAAAAATAGAAACAAAAGAGGATTTAGGACTTGCTTATACACCTGGAGTTGCTGAACCTTGTAGAAAAATCCATGAAAAAGAAGAAAACGTATACAAATATACAGCTAAAGGAAATATGGTTGCAGTTGTTACAGATGGTACAGCTATTTTAGGCCTTGGAGATATAGGACCTAAAGCAGGGCTTCCAGTTATGGAGGGGAAGGCAATACTATTTAAAGAATTTGCAAACGTAGATGCTTTTCCTATTTGCTTAGATACAAAGGATGTAGATGAAATCGTCCGTACAGTACAACTTATTTCTCCAGGTTTTGGTGGAATAAATTTAGAAGATATTAGCGCTCCAAGATGTTTTGAGGTAGAGGAGAAGCTTAAAAAAATATTAGATATACCAGTATTTCACGATGATCAGCATGGAACAGCTATCGTAGTTCTTGCGGGACTCATTAATGCTACTAAAGTCGTTGGAAAGAAACTTTGCGATTTAAAGGTTGTTATAAATGGTGCAGGATCTGCAGGAACAGCAATTTCAAAGCTTTTACTAAGGTCAGGAGTTAAGAATCTAATCGCTTGTGACAAGGTAGGAATACTTTACAGAGGAATGGAGAAGATTGATGATGCTAAAACGGCTCTTACAGAAATAACTAATCCAGAAAACATAAAAGGAAATTTAAGTGATGCATTAGTAGGCGCAGATGTATTTATAGGAGTTTCAGCTCCAGGAATTGTTACAGCTGATATGGTTAAATCTATGAATAAAGATTCTATAGTTTTTGGAATGGCAAACCCAACACCTGAGATAATGCCAGATGAAGCTAAAAAAGCAGGCGCAAGAGTAGTAGGCTCTGGACGTTCTGATTATGCAAATCAAGTAAATAATGTACTTGTATTTCCAGGGTTATTCAGAGGTGCCTTAGATGTAAGAGCAAAAGAGATAAATGAAGAAATGAAGCTTGCAGCTGCTTATGCTATTGCAAATTATATAAAAGATGAAGACTTAAATGAAAATAATGTAATTCCAAGTGCACTAGATAAAGGTGTAGCAACGAAAGTAGCAGAAGCAATTTCCAAAGCTGCAAGAGATACAGGCGTAGCAAGAATATAAAATAACAGGGTGTATTTGTAAAGTAAAGGAGGCATACCTCAAAAGAAAGATATGTCTCCAAATAACAAAAAAATAAACGAAAAAAATAGTTATGGAACTTTATGTATTATAAAAAATTGTCTGAATATTAAAAAAATAGCTTTACAATCATATTTTATCATGGTATTATATAAGCAAGAAGAAGTTAATTCTTCTTGCAAATCCTAATTCAAGATTTAATTAAAAAAAGTAATTTGGATTAAAGAAGTACAAAGATTTAAAAGAAAATATCTAAGATTTAAGATTTAAGGTTAAAAATTTAAAAAATTAAGTATGTTATATCAATTGTTTCAATTATAGTCAACCAAAAACAAAGTAGTATTAATGTAATTTAAACAACTGCAACAGAAGGGAAGGTGCCTTATCACAGACATAAGAAATGAATTAGGGTTTGCTTAACAGTCAATTTATAGTTTTATATATAAATTGGCTGTTATAATTTTTTGTATTGAAATTAATAAAATAAAAATTATTAGAATAAAAATTAATAAAACAATGTCGATCATTATTGAGTAAACAAATTTGTTTTGCATTTAATAATATTAAGCAGCTTAAATTATAATTTAATTCAAATTCAATTTTTAAGACTTAAAAATTACATATAGCAAATAATTTGTATTAAATTATACTATTATGTAAATAGTTAAAAGAATTTTATTACCCCCTAATAAAACACTAGCACGCTAGGCTATAGCTAGCTTTTAAAAAATTGGAAATTTTTTTTAAATGATATTGCATAGGAATAACAAACAATGTATAATATAGAAAAATGTATATAATATATAAACATTATATAAACATTTAATAGTAAAAATACAGATGAAAACAATATACATTATAGTCAATAAAGGGGCATAGCCAATGAAGAATATGGCAAAAAAAAGATTGGGTGATTTATTAGTTGAAGCTGGGAAGATAACTCATGAACAACTTAATAAAGTACTTAGAAGACAGCAAGGTACTGGAAAAAGGCTAGGAGAACTTCTTATTGAAGATGAGGTTTTAACTGAAGAAGATATTTTAGAAGTTTTAGAGAAACAATTAAGCATAAAAAGAGTACGTTTAGATATGGAAGAGATGGAGCAAAAGGTTGTTCAATTAATTCCAGAAGTTATTTCAAAAAAGTATAACTTAGTCGCGTTTGGTATGGAAGAAAACAAAATAAAGATTGCCATGTCTGACCCTTTAAATATATTTGCGATAGATGACGTTAAAATATCTTCAGGCTTTGATGTCGAAATATTTATTACATCAACAAAAGAAATTAAAAATGCAATTGATGTATATTATGCTAGTCAAAGTGCTAAAAAAGCTGCTGACGATTTATCGAAAGCTCAAGAAACAAATGAGGATAAGGAAGATAATAAAGCACAATTAGATGATATAAAAAGTGCACCAGCGGTTAGACTTGTTGATTCTATAATTAGTGATGCAATAAAACTTAAAGCTAGTGATATTCATATAGAACCTTTTGAAAGTTACATAAAAGTAAGATACAGAATAGATGGTACTTTAAAAGAAATATCTAAATACAATAAAGATATATTTAATGCTTTTATAACTCGTATAAAAATACTCGCAGAATTAAATATTGCAGAAAAAAGAATTCCACAGGATGGTAGGATTTTAACAATTCTAGATAATAAGAAGGTAGATTTGCGTGTATCAACTTTGCCAACAATTCATGGTGAAAAGGTTGTTATTAGGGTACTAGACAGAGAAAATTTTTTGGTTGGTAAAGAAAAACTGGGTATGAATGAAGATGACTTAGAAAAAGTAGAAAGAATACTTAAAAATCCGTATGGAATAATTTTAGTTACTGGGCCTACAGGTAGTGGAAAATCAACTACCTTATATACATTATTAAGTGAATTAAATGATAACAGTAAGAATATTATAACAGTAGAAGATCCTGTAGAGTACGTAGTAGATGGAATAAATCAAGTAAACGTAAATCCCAAGGCAGGCCTAACATTTGCATCTGGTTTAAGATCAATTTTAAGGCAAGATCCTGATGTTGTTATGATAGGCGAAATAAGGGATAATGAAACAGCGGAAATTGCTACAAGGGCTTCAATAACGGGCCATATTGTGTTAAGTACAATACACACTAACGATGCACCTTCAGCGATTGTACGGCTTATAGATATGGACATACAACCATACCTAGTAGCAAGTGCAATAGCAGGTATAATATCACAAAGACTTGTTAAGAGAATATGCCCAATGTGTAGTGAGATTTACGCTGCATCAGAATTTGAAAAAGAAATCTTAGGTATTCACTCGGCTGAGGAATTACTAATTCACAAAGGCAAAGGTTGTGGACACTGCAACAACAGTGGATACTCTGGAAGAATAGGTGTATATGAAATTATGGAAGTAACCCGCACACACAGAGAGTACATAATGCGTAATGCAAGTGTTGATGAAATAAGAGACATAAGCATAGAAAAAGGGATGAAAACGCTAAGAATATCTTGTACTGATTTAGTGTTAAAAGGAATGACAACAGTTGAGGAACTGGCTAAGATAGCGTTCTTGAAAGAATAATGGGGGTGAGTAGGTGCCTACTTTTAAGTATAAAGTTATGGATCATCAAGGTCGAAAAATAGAAGCAACATATAAAGCTAATAGTAAAAATGAAGTGTTAGCAATGATAGAGGATAATAATTACTATCCAATTGAAATTAAAGAAGTATTAGAACGTGAGCAAAAGGATCTATTTGAATCTTTTGACAAGGTCAAAACAAAGGACTTATACATTTTTTGTAGACAATTTCACACAATGATAAATGCAGGTGCCAATATTGCTAATGCATTAGATATACTAAAAAAACAAACTGAAAATAAGAAATTAAAGAAAAGTTTATATGAAGTACATGATGATCTGCAAAAGGGAGTATCTCTTTCAGATTCAATGGGTAAACATAGAGATGTGTTTCCAGATTTACTTATAAATATGATTAATACAGGGGAAGTCAGTGGTAATCTCGATATAATAATGAGTAGGATGGCCTCCCACTTTGAAAAAGAAAATAAAACAAATAACCAACTTAAAAGTGCTATGGTTTATCCAATGGTACTATCAGGGTTAGTAGTGGTAATAGTGGTTTTTCTTTTAACCTTTATAATGCCTACCTTTACAGGAATGTTTGCAAGCTCAGGGGTAGCGTTACCAGCACCTACGAGAATAGTTATGGGAATAAGTCAATTTATATTAACTAAATGGTACATTATAATTGTAGTTGTAGGTGGAGCAATTTATGGTATGCAGAAATATATAAATACTCCACAAGGCAGGTTATCACTAGATAAAATAAAATTGAAACTGCCAGTAGTTAAAGATCTTACAGAAAAAGCAATTGTATCTAGATTTACTAGAACTTTATCTACAGTAATAGCTAGTGGTGTACCCTTGGTACAAGCACTAGAAGTTGTGCAAAAAGTAGTGGGTAATAAAGTGGCAGAAAATGCTTTAGAAAAAATCAAGGAAAAAGTACTAAGAGGTGTATCTTTAGCCGAAGCATTGGGATCAGAATCAATATTCCCAATGATGTTACATTCAATGATAAAAATAGGTGAAGAATCTGGTTCACTAGACGATATATTGGATAAGACTGCAAACTTTTATGATGAGGAGCTAGAGACATCAATAAAGAAAATGACTACAATGCTAGAGCCGCTTATGATTGTAGTAATGGGAGTAATTGTAGGATTTATAGTAATTGCAATGATGCTACCAATATTTTCTATGTCTAGTACAGTTCAATAATAATTTGATTAACGACATTTCAGAAGGAAAGTCTCCTACTACTATAAGTGGGAGTTAACTACCATAGCAAAATTAAAACTTCAGTGGATGTCTAAATCACATTCTGAAGTCGTTGATATTACAGCTCCGCAGGAGATGATTAATATGATAAAACTACAAAATAATAACATGTATAGTACAAATATTAGTAACAAAAAAGTTTTGTAGTTTTATCGTTATTATATAAAAATTTATTTATTAGGGGGAATTATTAATGGAAATGAGCATAATGAAAATGGATGTAATTAAGAAAAAGAAGAGAAAAGGGTTTACTTTAATCGAACTTATTGTAGTTATTGCAATTTTGGGGATTTTAGCTGCTATTGCGATTCCAAGACTAAGTGGGTTCCAAGCTACGGCTAAGGCTAAGGCTGATATAGCATCAGGCAAAATCATTGCTACAGCTGTTGCAACATTAATATCAGATGATAAAATAGCACTTCCTGCTCAAAATTCGTCAGGGCTAATATTTCTAAAAGGTTCTACAACAGGAGTAGCACCTGGAACTTCTGCGATAATGCCTTCAGGAGATGGTACAGGTCTTAGTGACACAATAGCCGCCAATATCGCTAATAATCTTCAAAGTGTACCCAAGACTTCAACTGGTACTGATTGGGCAATAACAATATCTGATTCAGGTGATGTTAAAGTATATGCGGGTCCTAACACTAACAGCACAAAAGTATTTCCACAATAGGAAAATAGCAAGTTCAACCCTTCGGGGGACATTAACAAACTTTGATTAATAATATTGATTTGAACAAATACAAACTTCTAGTTATAATTACGACCTTAGGGTAAGTAATAATAACTGGAAGTTAATATTGCTTATTTAAATAAATACACTAAAAGAGGTGACCACCAATGTTCAACTCAAAAGTCTTATCCATAGACATAGGTTCACAAAATATAAAAATAGTTTTAGGAACACAAAATAGAAGAAACGTTACTATAGAAAAAGCCATTACTATGATTACTCCAATAGGGTGTTATCATGATGGAAATATATTAGATGTAACTAAATTGAAAAATGGAATTTCAGATGTTTTGCAAGTGGAAAATATAAAATGTAAAAATATTATTATAACTACCAAAAGTACAACGGTTATAACTAGAGACATTGATATTCCGGTAGCAAAAAAAGAGGATATGGATTCTATAATAAAGTTTCAGATGGAAAGATATTTACCAATTAAGTTTGATGATTATATAATGCAATATAAAATATTAGAAGAGTTTGAAGATGAAAATATAAAGCAGGCAAAATTTGCAGTAGT
>NZ_CALEVF010000360.1 GCF_937920395.1 uncultured Clostridium sp.
GCACTTATGGTAAATCCATAACAGATGCATGTTTAGGATGGGAAGAAACTGAAAAATTAATTTATAATATTGCTGAAAATTTATAGAAGGTTTTATAGTAAAAACTCTGAGTACATTAACTCAGAGTTTTTACTTTTATATAGATTTTTAAATTATTTATTATATATGATTTGCAACTTCATAAGCATCCCAAATACCATACATGATATTTGAAACTTTGCGTGCATCTCCTAAAAGATAAATTTCAGGAACTTCAAATTCTAATTCTTTATATAAAGAATTTTCCTCTTTATAGCCTACAGAAAGTATTACGGAATCACATTTTATTTTTTCTATTCAATTTTCTGTTTCCATTTCAAGCAATCCATCTTTATATGTTTTAACTTTTGAATTTGTTTTTACAGTAATATTATTAAATGGAATTAATCTTTCAAGCATTTCACTATTTGCAGAACACAAAGGTCCATTTAATGCTAGTATTTTGTTTAAGGCTTCGACTATAGTTACATTTTTACCTTTTTTAGCAAGGTGAAGAGCAAGTTCACATCCAACTAGTCCACCGCCAACCATTAAAACTTTTTTCTTATTTAATCTTGGTGTAAGTGCATTATCTTTTTCTTTACATGCCTTAGGATTCATAGCACAGTTAAGCATTGAATAATGTTGAATACGTCCCATACAGCCTTCTTCAAGATATCTACCTTTTTCAGTAAATACTTCTCCTGGAAGTGCTCCGTCTCTTAGATCTTTAATAAAGCTCTTTGGTGAATATCTAAGAACTACAGGATAATCTTTTCCACATCTATCTTTGATTAAAGCCACCCTCACTATCAGCTAGCCCGAGTCGCCCCATTGGTGCTAATGCAAAACGGTTTTTTATCTCACATTTACCAATTTTAATTGGTTCAAATAATTTTTTATACTTGTTCATATACACCCTCCTTAATTAAATGCGAAAAAGCATTTGAATTTTCATACAATTATCTATAAAAAGAGAATTATGTAATGTCTTTATATACATAAAGATTTTTGTATTTATATATGTCAATAATAACATGTTATATGTACTATGTTGTATTTTACTTTTTTATTAATTATGGTAAAATAATAATAAAGAATGAGGTGTTGTTATATGAGAACTTTAAAATATGCAATTTTAGGATTGATAAATAGAAAATCATTAACTGGATATGATATAACGAAAGAATTTAACAGTTGTTTAGTGGATTTTTGGTATGCTAATCATAGTCAAATCTATCCTGAATTAAAGAAACTAACTGATGAATGTCTAATTTCATACGAAACGATTATTCAAGGTGAAAAACTTGAAAAAAAATTATATACCATAACTGAAGAGGGAAAGATATGTTTACAAAAATGGCTAAAGAAAGATGAACCATTAGAACACACTCCTAAAGATGTTTTTAGACTTAAAGCATATTTTTGCGATGAAATATCTAATGAAGATTTAGTAAAACAATTCCAAAGCGCATTAAATAAACATTCTAAGAGAGTGGAATATCTTGAAAATACTATGAAAGAGCTTTTAAAGATAAACGGTATATCAAAAGTATCTTCTCCAAGGTTTGGAGATTATATTGTTTTAAATGGTGCAATTATGCGAGAGAAGGCTTACATAGACTGGGCTCAAGATTGTATAGAAAAGATTTTAATATAAATAGTTTAGGTTAATGAAATACAAGGATGGTCCCTTCCTGAAGTGTAAAGTTCTGGTGTTTCTGGAGTTGATAGAAATACTAAGAAGTTACCACCTTCACCAATAATTATTTTGCCATTTTCACTTTCAACCAAAGTTGTTTCAGGAAGTGCACGTCTTACAAAGGCTTTGATTCATTAAATTACCAACTTACTATATTGTATTGCGTTTTTAACATACAGTGACAAAGTAGCAAAGTACTATACAAATATATATAGCTATTGTCTAGCCCATGTAGCAATAGCTTTAATATCTTCAGGAGTTGTTCGACAGCAACCACCAATTTTATAATTTCCAAGGTATTCAGAACCATCGGCAAGATAAGCACCATAAGGACCTACAGAACCGGCAACTAATGGAGTTGGTCTATTTATTCTATGTAGTGGATTCTTCCAAAAATCATCCCTAGCTTTTATAGCAATAGTAGCAGATTTCTTAATAAGGGATATTGCTTCGAGTTTAGTGAAACCTTTTTCTACATATCCTTCAATAGTAGCTTGATAACTTGAGGTAATTGCGCAGTCAGCTCCAGAAGCAAAATAGTCATAATGAACTTTCTCTATTATTTCAGGATTTTGAGCGAGTATTTTTGCTGACCAGAGAGAATCATTAATGTCGCACCCTAATCGTTCAAGTTCTGTAGCTAAGGCACCGTCTAAAATAATTAATGGAAAATCTTTTAAGATATTATTTATTGGATTCATAATAATTCTCCTTCATTTTGTAGATTGATACAAAGTATCATAGCCATAATTGGACCGAATGGAAACCATTTAGCTCGATACTTTAAATCTTCAAGTTTTCTTCCTTGTGCAATATATGCTTTTCTGAATTTATAGTGGCATATAGCTATACCTAGCCATGCAAAGAAAGCAGTAATACCAGAAATATTAACGAGTGCATAGTATATTTTACCATCACCAACGAGAGATGCAAAAAAAAGCTGAGCAAGCAACAAGAGTTGTAAGGTAAAGCGCATTCATTGGAACACCTCTCTTATTTACTTTTTCAAAAAGTTTAGGTGCTTTTCCTTCTTTTGACATTGAATAAAGCATACGTGATGAAGCATATAAACCTGAGTTCCCCGCTGTAAGAATAACTGCATTCATGAGGCTTGCAGCAAATGCTAAACCTGACCGCTTAAACACCATAGTGAAAGGACTAAAGGCTATTTGATCTGTACCACTTTTTAATAGGTTGGGATCATTAAAAGGAACTAGGACCCATAACACCATATGCTACAATTGCACCACCGATTGCAATCATATTTAAATGTCTGGCTTGCAAACTCCTTTTGAGTTCACCAGGGTGCGCCACTTCGGTTTTTGTATTTATTTCTACTTCAGTGCTCATTTGAAACCTCCTTAGTTTACTTGTTTATAAATTCTGAATATTTAACTATACTGATAAGTCTACCATTAATATGTAATCATGCAATATATATAATACATATATGGTTAATATTTTTGAAAATAATACTATAATTTTTAAATATTCCTTGTCTACTATATTATTTATATAGTGAAATTTAATATAGTTGCTATAATCTATAGAAGTATAGCTAGGTGATAAATATTTACCACCTAGCTATAACTTTTGTATGATATATAAATATAAAAATAAAGATATAAATAAAATAATTATATTTTATTTATACTATTGTTTCAATATTAATGAGTCTAGGCTCATGACCGGCAGGTGTTGCAGAAACATATATTTTTACTAGTCCAGTTTTAGGTGGTAATGTTACAGTAGTAGACTTAGCTATAAATACATAGTTAACTCCATTCACAACTTGAGTAGCAACTACTAAAGGTTTAAAAGTAGAACCTACGAATCCTTTTAGAGCAATATCAAGTACTCTTTTGTTTTCTTCACTAACAGGTTCTTGAATTGTCCATCCCCCACAAATTTTCATGTCATTCCCTCCTCAATTATTTTTTTGATTTAAATGTGTTTTCAACGATTACAAGGTTTTGATAGTTTTCATATACAACCATAATATATGGAGAATCTGACTTAAGTGTGATTTTTGAAGAATATTTTGATTACGTTTTATTGATAAATCTAGGGTTACTATTTTACCAAAATACTTCAATTATCATAATTTAATATTATTTATTTACCAATAAAAGTGGCCATCCCATTATGCCCACTGTAATGAGGTGCTCCTTTAACTGTTACATAACAAATTATTAGCATATATTCTGCACCTCTAGGAATAATGTGATTAAAAGTTAATATAAATGTTCTTGCTGAACCATTTTTAGAATTTATTTTAACAAAACTATCCGTAAGTGAATTTCTACCAGGTGTAGCTATACCTTTAGGGATAACATTCATTGTATCCTTGATCCAGTAATTAGTTGATTTCGTTCCTAGTCTTACATCGATATCTATGTCATAGCTAATTTCAATTTGGAAAGGTGAAACCTGTTCCAATTTTACTAGCATTGGAATAGGTAATATCGGAACATTTTTCTTACTATCATCATCTTGCATAGGATCTTTTAAATATGTCTTCAATAATTACACCTCATTAATAATTTTTAGCTATATTAATAATATATGAAGTAAGATAATAACTGTGATAGCTTATGATAGACATAGTTTTAAATGGAAACATTTCATCCACACACTTAACTTTTATTTAATAAGTTACATTAAGTTATAACGATTACAAAACATATTAAATAGGAATATAAAAAAGCTATTTCAATCTAAAAAAGATTGGAATAGCTTAATTGTTACTACAATATATCTTGGCTTATGGGTGGATTGATTTATATGTATAGTGAGAATGTTTCAGGCTGAGCTGTAAATGAAGAGATGGTAGCTGTTCCTTTTGTAAAGTATAAAACAGCAAAAATTCCATCATCAAGGTTATACATAGTTTTTAAAGATGGAATACTCTCAAGCGCCAATTCTTTTACTTCACGTCTGTCATCATTTGTGACTTCTCCGGTAACACGAATCCATTGTCCTTTTTTATTCATACTAGACATTTCGAATTTGGGATTTTCTAGCATTTGTCTAAAACATTTTTTTGTATTGTTTGTAGCAATGTATAATTTTCCCTCATATTCAAATGACGCTGCAAATGGTCTAACTCTGGGTTGGTTACCTTCGATAGTTGCTAAGTAAAAAATGCCACTCTCTTGTAAAAATTCTAATGCTTTATTCATAATTGTTGCTCCTCTCATATACGTATGTTAAAATGATTATACACTAATAATAACATGTGTATATAAAAAATTAAGTACAATCTTTTATTAATGTTAGTATTAAAAAGATACTATTGAGGAAACTATAATAAATAGTAATAATAGTCTATATTTCGGATACAAAAAACTTCTAATAAAGATGCTTCAATAGAAATATAAACATCTTTATTAGCAGTAAATTTAAGTGTATTTTATTATATGGATTATTTATTATATTCATTTAAAGAGGTTTCTTTTGAAAAAGAAACTTCTTTTACAATGCTATAAAGTAATCCCAATAGAGCACCAACTAAAGCTGGTATTACCCAAACAAGACCTTGTTTTGCTAAAGGCATAGAACTTAAGAATGATATTTTAAGTCCAACTTGATTTAATGAATCAGATATACTAAAAATAGCGGTAATTAGCATACTGAAAGAATATACTGCATTATAACCTTTAAATAGATTATGGGCGAAGGCTAGTACAATAAGTACTATTGCCATAGGATATATAGCTGATAAAACAGGTACAGATATCTTTAATATGTTAGTTAAGCCTACATTTGCAAATAGCATACTAGATAGTGTTATTGTAGTAACCCAAACTTTATAACTAACCTTTGGAATTATCCTTGAGAAATATTCACTACATGAGGTTATAAGACCAACGCAGGTTGTAAGGCAAGCTAATCCAAAAGTTAATCCAAGTATTATTAGGCCATTTGTATTAAAGAGATAAGAAACTATTTTTGTTAATGTTTGCGCTCCATTTGTTGTATTACCAAATTTAGTTTGAGCAGCAGCGCCTAGGCAGGAAAGCATCAAATATATTATAGTTAAGACTAGACCAGCTATAAGCCCAGCTTTTATTGTATAAGAGCTTAAAGCTTTTTTATCTGTAATACCTTGTTTTTTTAAAACTAAGGCAACAACTATCCCGAAATTAAGTGCAGCGATGGCATCCATAGTCATGTATCCATCTAAAAATCCTTTTAAAACAGGAAAGTTAGCATAATCTCCAATTGGAGCACTAAAACTACCGATAGGGTTTATTAAACTACCTATAAATATTATAAGTATTAGTATTAAGATGGCGGGGGTTAGTATCTTTCCAAAACGATCTACTAATTTATTAGGATTCATACTTAGCCAAAATGCTAAACCAAAGAAACATACTGTATATAGAAAAAGAGGTAGAGCACCACCAGTAACTGATGTAGGTAAAAATGGTGCTAAGCTGGTTTCAAAAGACAAACTAGAAGCACGAGGAATGCCTAAAAATGGTCCTATTGATAAATAAATTAATAATGTAAAAATAAGTGCAAAAGGTTTATTAACTCTACCAGCTAAATTTTGAAGACCATCAGCTTTTGCAACGACAGCTACAGCAAGTATTGGTAGACCTACTGCAGAGGCAAGAAAACCGGAGAGAGAAAATAAAAGATTTGTACCAGACATTTGTCCGAGGACTGGTGGGAAGATTAAGTTTCCAGCTCCAAAAAACATTGAAAATAACATTAAACTAACTAGCAGTAAATTTTTTCTTGATAATTTATTCATAGTAATTCCTCCAATAATATTATTTTTTCTAAGATTGAATATTATATCGCTAATGTCACTGTCCACTAAACCACCCCCTTATAAAATAAAAAAAGCCCGTCCCTATAAAAGGGACGAGCGAATATGCACGTGTTACCACCCAAAATCTATTAAAAGTATAATACATAAATTTAATAGCACTTAGCAAGATACCAATCGATATCTGGTCCTTTTAATGGTGGACGACCATTAAACCTTATTATATTTCAGGTTTACTTCTCAGAGATGATTTTCAATTATAGACTGAACGTTGACTCTCACCAAATGTCAACTCTCTTTAGAACAGATACTAAAACGTACTCTTTCTCGTCATCAAATTTGTTATTTATGTTGTAATGAAATATACCATATTATAAAAAAATTGTCAATAAACAACTAGCATTTTAATATTTTCTTATTTTATAAAAAAAAGATTGACGATGTTACTAGTTAGTAGTATATTATAAATATGGATAAAGAAAAAAATACTTATGGGAAAGTGGAAGATTTAAATTTAAAGGCGTTAATAGCGTTAACTAGATGTACTCATGATGTTCATAAAAAAGAATATAAAACTATAAAAGCGGGAGGGTTAACAGTTTCTCAGTTTGCAGTTCTTGAGATATTATATCATAAAGGAGATTTAAGAATTAGTGAAATAATAGGTAAGATTCTTTCAACAGGTGGAAATATGACTGTTGTTATAGATAATTTAGTTAAGGTAAATCT
Source organism: uncultured Clostridium sp. (assembly GCF_937920395.1). GTDB lineage: Bacteria > Bacillota > Clostridia > Clostridiales > Clostridiaceae > Clostridium_AD. Next base: position 7,230 of record NZ_CALEVF010000360.1, read on the forward strand.
CGTTAAGAGATGTACTGATCCGAAAGATAGACGAGTTAATTTGATAAGTATTACTGAGGAAGGAAGAAACCTCATGAGTGATATATTCCCAAAACATATAGAAAATAGAAATCAAATTTTTAGTAACTTAACATCAGAGGAAAAGATAAATTTAATAAGATTATTGAAAAAATTATCAGGTGTATAAATGGATACACCATATATTTTATTAGAATAGTACTAATTAGTAATAAAATGAAAGGAGATTTTATAATGTTAAGAAAATTAGAAAGCGCAAAAATGGGATCAAGTAATTTAGGATGGTTAAGGAGCAAATTTCACTTTTCATTTGCAGAGTACTATAACCCAAATAACATGGGATTTGGAGTATTAAGAGTTATAAATGATGATTTAATTAATCCTAATACTGGATTTGATACACATCCTCATCAGAACATGGAGATTATATCCTATGTTGTTAAAGGAGAATTAACTCATGGTGATAGTATGGGAAATAAAGGTAATCTGAAACGCGGTAATGTGCAATATATGAGCGCAGGTACAGGAGTTTATCATAGTGAGCATAATTTAGGAGAAGAGGTAGCAAGATTTCTTCAAATATGGATATTGCCTGATAAAGAAGGACATAAACCTAATTACGGTGAATACAAATTTGAGTGGAATGATAGAAAAAATAAATGGCTTCATATGGTGTCAAGTAATCAAGGGGAAGCAGTTATAAAGGTAAATCAGGATATAAATATATTCACATTAGAATTAGATGAGGGAAGTGCAATTGAGTACCATGTAAAAGCGGCTAGACAAGCCTATTTAGTTCAGATTGAAGGAAAATCAAATATTAATGGAATTATTCTAAATGAAAGAGATGCCATGGAAATTGTTGAAGAGGATATAAAGATAAAATCAGAAGTTCTTTCACATTTTATTATTTTAGAAATGAAAAAAGCTTAAGAGTACTGCTAGATTAATAATAGAAAAATTATAATAGGCTTTAGGATGATAGTCCTAAAGCCTATTAATCTTATTTATTATTTTTATCAAATATAACCTTACCTGCACAAACCTTAGATTGACCAAACCACATACATTTTGCACATTTCAAACATTTACCAGTATCTTTGCCATCTTTAGCATCGTTTGCCCAATTAGGATTTATAAGAAATCCTCTAGCAATATCTACAATGTCTACATTTGTATCAGTTAATATTTGTTCTGCAATTTCAGCTGAATTAATTCCATCAACTGCAAATACTGGAATTGATACTACTTCTTTGATTTTCTCGGCTGCATAAACAGCATTAGAGTATTTATATTCTTTACTTACGTGCATTTCTAATTCATTCATAAATCCATAAGAAATATCAAGGAAATCTATTCCGCTTTTTTCTAATATTTTAGCGTAATGTATTCCATCTTCTATTAGGGGTTCAAATCCTCCCAAACGGATTCCAACAACAAACTCTTTCGGTGTTATTTTTCTAATTCCGTCTAGAATTTCTATAACAAAAAATTCAGGATTAATGCCATATTTATCAGTTCGCTTATTTACTTTTCTATCTAAAAACTGACTTATTAAATAGGCATGACATCCATGAAGTTCAATGCCGTCATATCCTGCTTTGTAAGCTCTTTTGGCAGCTTTTATAAAATCATTTTGTATAGATTTTATATCTTCACTAGTCATTTCATGCCCAACAACTATATTTCCTGCATAATTTTTATATTCATATGGACTTGGACACATTGGGTCGTTTGATATTCCAACAACTCCTGCATGATGAATTTGAAGAAATATTGGACAGTTTTCTTCGTGAACTACATCAACTATTTTTTTTAGCCCTTCAATTTGATCATCTTCCCATATTCCAAGTTGATTTCCAGATAATTTACCATCATTATTAACACATGTAGCCTCTTGAATTATAATCCCTGCTCCACCTTTAGCTAACTTTTCATAACGTTCTACATTTTCTATTGCTACATATCCATCAGGTCTAAATCCAACAACCATTGGAGGAACACAAATACGATTCTTCATTTTTATATTTTTAATATTAAATTCGGCAAATAATTTTTTCAAAAATAACACTCTCCTATTCCACTATTTTATTTACATATAACTCTTTATATGATATGTTATTATTATATCTTACCAAGGAACACAATATCAAGTACGCACATTTTTGTGCCCCAAATTTGGAGGAATTGTTTATGAAAGATGAACTTAATGAAATACCACATATTTATTCTAAACAGTGTCCTGTTGTTCATGCACTTGAGATTATTGGCGGCAAGTGGAGAATTGCTATTATATGGGAACTATCCTCGCAAAAAAGCATTAGATATAATGAACTTAAACGAAGGATACCTGGAATCACTAATATTATGTTAACACGTTCTTTGAAGGCTTTGAATGAGCATGGTCTTGTAGAGAGAATTGAATATAATAAAATTCCACCTCATGTAGAGTACTCTTTAACAGATACCTGTCATGATTTGCTACCTGCATTGGTAATTATAAATGAGTGGGGAAAAAAGTTGGGTAGTCAACATTAAGCATAAAGTTTCACATTAACATAATAATATAAATAACGGAAGCTATTGGGATATATTAAAAATACTAATTAGAGTTTAAATACAAGGAGGTTATCAAATGCCATTAATACGTTTTGATATGATAGAAGGAAGAACAGAGAAAGAAATTACTAAAATATTAGATGTTGCACATATTGCAGTAGTCGAGGCTTTTAAGGTGCCAGAAGGTGACCGTTACCAAATTGTTCATCAACATCACGCTTATGAAATGATTATTAAAGATACTGGACTCGGGTTTGAGCGTTCGAGTAATGTGATTGTGATTACTATTACATCCCGCCAGCGTTCAAGTGAAAAGAAAGAAGCTCTTTACAAAAAATTAGCTCTCGATTTAAAAAAGGAATGCAATATTGACCCAGCAGATATTATGGTTTCAATGGTATTTAATGAAGGCGAAGATTGGAGTTTTGCTTTTGGAAGAGCACAGTTTTTAACTGGTGAACTATAAATAATAAGGAGACAAAAGTCAGTAATGAGTACATTATTACTGACTTTTGTCTTTTTTAATCTTCCATCATAATTTTAATTATTTCTTTATCTGTTTCTTTCATTCCTTCTTTTGCAAGTTTACCTACATTTGATAGAGTGGCTTCAATACCTGCACCACTTCCAGCTCCAGCACAAACAGCACCACAATAAGCTGAAAGTCTTCCTATACCAGTCTTTTGATGTATTGTAACTAAATTTGAAATAACCAAGGCTCTATAAAGTCTTTCTGTTGGAACCTTTAATTCATTACCATATTCAATGAAAGGAAGTGAAGCTGTCATTCCCTGATTACCACTACCGGAAACGATAATGACAGGTAGTTCACATCCATTCATCCTGGCATCTGATCATGCAGCTGCTTTCGCTTTTGCTCTTATTTTAACATCAGAGCCATATGTTAAAATTAGAACACTTCCTATATTGGTACCGTAACTATTTTTTAATCCTTCTTCTTTGATGAGGTTGCTTCTTTGTGATAAAGTATGTCACCATTCTTTTCAATTAAAATAATATTGGTATGATAGTTTATAATTCTTACTTTTACATATGTTTCTTTATAAAATACAGTCATCTGTATATCAAATATAAATGTGAATAATGAAGTTGAATTAGGCGTTTAGCATAGCACTATAAAGCCAAAATAGGTCAGTGTAGTTTCTAGGGTTTTTATTTGTAATTTTATAAATTTTATTTAAGCGATATCTAATGGTGTTTCTATGTATGAATAACCTGTTTGATACATTGTTTAGTTCTCCGTTTTCTTCTATTAGAACTTTTAGAGTTTCTCTTAATACTCCATCATTATCATTTGAAGCTACTAATTTATAGGTTTCTTGTAGTTCATCAATTTTCCATTTTTCACTATTCTGAGAGAATAACATTTCGGATTTTAGTGAATTAAAAATGTAAATATTATATTTAGGATATATTTTTTCACCAAATATAAGTGTTTCTTTAGCAATACTATAAGATTTATACATGTCATTTAAATTATCATATGTTTTTCCAACTGATATCTTTGCAGTAATACCTATTTGAGTACATATTTTTTCATTGATTTCCTTTATTGTTTCATTATAATCTTCAATTTCATTATTAATATGTAGACATTTATGTAAAACTACAATGGTTTGCGAATTAATTATGGTCGCTAGTGATTCCATAAATGTAACTTCTAGTAGGTTTATTATTAAATTTAATACATTTAAATCAGTTTTATCTGAATTATCTTTAAAATCCACTTCAATTATAAATATAAACATAGGAAAATTGTATGGAATTTCAAATCCCTTAATCTGTTTTTTTAATAAAGAAAGAGAATCTTGTTTATTATATATAAGTGCTAGCATAACTTCTTGTTTCATTCTCTTGTTACTTTCTAGTTCCGTTAATACATGTTCTTGTTCAATCATCATTTCTGCTGTCATTTTAATCAATTTGCCATAGCCCAAAACATCGCTAGGTTTTCCTGTAATTCCTATTACACCGATTACTCTATTTTGAAATTCAATAACTAGGTTAGTTCCGGAATGTACACCATTTAATTGCTCGCTTCCATGTTCACTAACACTAAATTCTGAATTCCTTTTAAGCGCAATTATTGCTCCTTCATGTATATCTCCAATTCTTTTTTTGTCTCCTGACGCTATAATAATGCCTAATGTATTGGTTATAATTATATTATAATTAACAGCGCTCATAGTCCTTTCTACAATATTGTTAGCTAATTTACTGCTTAAGATTTCCAGTAATTACACCTCCTTGATATATCTAGTGTATTTTTGTATAGTTAGTTATTTTACTTGAATTATAAAAATTGATGTTGTAAATAAAATCTTTGATGTGCATATAAACAAAATTAAGGTTTAATTTTTGTTCAATTAGATATTGATTATTAAATGAAAAAGCAGGATAATATATATATAATGTTAATTAATCTTTTAATTTTACTATAAAAGCACTATTATTATAACAAGCATATTAATTAAATAAGTGTGAACAAGGTTAATTATATTTTAATATTGTCCAAATTGATATAGTCAATTTGTGTAAATGCATAATATAATAAATTTTTAAATAATAAATAAGTAAATTAAATTTAATATTTAATTAAGGAGTGATAAATTTTGGTTGGTGATAAATTATTTTACAAAACTTTATTCAAAGATATATTTTCTAATCCATTTGAAATTAAATTTTGGGACGGGGATATAGAAAAATTTGGTGAGGGTGAGAGTACGTTTCAACTTATTTTTAATGAACCGATATCTAAGGGTGATGTTATAAATGATCCTTCTATAACTCTTGGAGAAGCGTATATGACAAAAAAATTAGAAATAAAGGGTAATGTACAGTTCGTTATAGAGTCATTATACAATAATCAAGAGAGTTTTTTAAATAAAAGTGAAAAATACGAAAAGCTTATAAAAAAGTTTAAAAGTAGTATAAAAAGAAGTAAGGATAATATACAATTTCATTATGATATTGGAAATGATTTTTATAAATTATGGCTTGATGATTCTATGAATTATTCCTGTGGATATTTTAAAAATGATACCGATACTTTAGATGAAGCTCAAAACAATAAAACAAATCATATTTTAACAAAATTAAATTTAAAAGAAGGACAAACACTACTTGATATAGGATGTGGATGGGGAGAACTTATAATTAGAGCAGCTAAACAATATAAGGTCAAGGCTGTTGGAGTTACTTTAAGTTTAGAACAACTACAAAAGGCTAATGAAAGAATAAAAGCAGAGGGACTTGAAGATTTAGTAGAAGTTAAACTTCAAGATTACAGAGAAATAAAGGGTATGAGTTTCGATAGGATTGTTAGTGTAGGAATGCTCGAACATGTAGGACTTGAAAATTTATCTGAATATTTTCATATAGTAAATGATTTATTAAAAGATAAGGGTCTTTCTTTACTCCATTGTATAACAGCAGTAAATGAAGGCGGTAATAATACGTGGATAGATAAATACATTTTTCCAGGTGGACATGTACCAGCTATTAAAACTATAATTTCAGATATAGCAGAATTGGAACTAGAATTAATTGATGTAGAAAGTCTTAGAAGGCATTATGGAAAGACGCTTGAACATTGGGCAGAAAACTTTGAAAATGCTCTTCCTATAATAGAAAAGACTAAAGATGAGACATTTATAAGAATGTGGAGACTATATTTGAATGCTTGTGCTGCATCATTCAATTGTGGTAATATTAATGTTCATCAAATATTGTTTGCCAAAGGTGTAAACAATGATTTACCTTTAACTAGAGACTACATGATTAAATAAAGGACTAAAGGCAACTAATAGTTGCCTTTTTTTTATATCGTTTTACTAAATGAAAAAATTACTATAACACATTTGTCCTTTATTATTGTATAATACATATAACTTAATAACCTCATATTGGTAAGTTGGTGGGAAGGTGGATAAGATGAAAGCAAAATCGTATAAGTTTAAGTTAATAACTTTTGTCATTATTTGTGCGGTGGCAGCAGCAATAGTAGTTAATGTCAAGATGAAAAACAGTAATGTTATTAAAATAAGTAATAAAACTGAAGTAAATGATTATAAAAGTAAAGAGATCAAAAAGCAACAATTACAAGAAACTGTTAATAAAAAACAGGCAGATTTAGAAAAGAAATGGAAGATAGGATATGATCAGTTTTTTGCACATAAATATGTGGAAGCTATTAAAACGGAAAATCAAGTTTTAAAGGAGGATTCTAAATTCTATAAAGCATACAATGTAAAAGGAATTGCATTAGCCTATAGTGGAGATTTTAAAGGAGGTATGCAACAAATCGATAACGCCTTAAGATTGGAACCTAATTATGGATATGCAAGATTTAATAAAGCACTAACTTATGAACTGTTCGGGGATTACACTAACGCTGTTACATGGTATAAAAAAGATTTGGAAGTGGAAAAATATGACTGGAGTTATTATGGTATAGCAAGCATTTATGGAAGAAAAGGAGATATTAATAACACAGTGAAGTATTTGAAACTAGCCATTGATATTAATAAAAACATTAAAAACCAAGCGAAAAATGAAAAAGACTTTGATAATGTAAAACAATACAAACAATTTAAGCAATTAATAGGGTAATAGAATCTCTTTTGGTACTAGTCAAAGGGAAGTTTGTGGGGTATAATAAATCAGTAAAATAACGAGATATACTTTGGAAATATTTATTGTAAATATTAATTTAGGATCATCAAAATAAAATATTTAATGATATAAAAAAACAAAAGAAGAGAGGGTAAAACATGAAAAACGATATAAATAAAAATATGGAAATAATGAAAAAAGTTATTGAAGAAAAAAAAGCAAAATCTTCTATGCAAAAAAATAATAGGAGAGCATCAATACACGGATCACAAAGCGCATCGTCAGGTAATGGTGGAGGTTTAGTTGGTAAAAATAACAGGGGACAATAAGTTCCCTGTTATTTTTTTGTTTATGTTTTGTTCTTAATAAATATCTAATAATTTTTCATGAAAAATAATAAAAATAAGTGCTTTTAAATATTGTGATAGTAAAAAATTTATATATTTGATATAATTACAAATATATAAATAAGATTACATTATTTGCTTAAATGTTTAAGATAACTTCGATAATATTAATAATGTGTGTTTTAAATATTTTATGAGTGTAATTAATAAAGTGAAATAGTTATGAATATTTGAAGTACATAGGAGGTGTAAGTTGAAAAATAAAATTATATATTTAATTATTATTGCTCTAGTCGTAGTAGGAACAGCCTCATTTTTGATTTTTAATAAATTCAATAAAACATCTACCGTACAACCTATAACGAAGCAAACCAATAATATAACGAAGCAAACTAATAATATAAAGAAGAAATCACTCGCAATTACAGTGAAAGTTGCACTGCCAAAGATTCCAGTTTTAATGTATCACTCTGTTACGACAGATAAATCTAATAAGAATGAACTTAAAATAAGTCAGGCAAAGCTTAAAGCACAACTAGATTATTTAAAGGCTAATAAATATAACACAATATCTTTAGACCAGCTATATAGTCATATGTCAAAACGAACAGCATTGCCAACTAAACCTATAATAATAACATTCGATGATGGTTATGTTGATAATTACACATTGGCCTATCCACTTTTGAAAGCAAATAATCAGAAAGCTACAGTATTTATGATAGTTAATTGTATAAACACTGGAAATTATTTAACATCTAAGCAATTATTAGAAATGAATAAAAACAATTTCAAAGTAGAAAGTCACACAAATAACCATGAGGATTTATCTGAATTAACATATACTGAGCAAGTATCTACATTAAAAACATCCAAAATAGTACTAGAGAACTTATTAGGGAAAAAAGTTTTGTATGTAGCATATCCTAGTGGAAAATACAATAATTCTACTTCAAAAGCTGCACATGATGTTGGGTTTAATTTAGGCATTAGTACTGATAATGGATTTACTTCTGTATATGATAATTATTATACCATTAACAGGATTTATGTTAATGCCTTTTATAGTATGAGAAAGTTTCAATATAATTTAACCCACGAAATGAAATAAACAAAAAAGTTAGGAGGATATGTAACTTATTTTATTGTTCTAAATTCATATCCTTGATCTTTTAAATATTCTATAATTTGAGGTAATGCTTTAGCTGTTTGTATTTTACCATAAGTATCATGCATCAATATAATTACTTTTGATTTTGTTCCAACCTCTTGCTTTAATATACTAAATAATTCAGCTGCACTTTTATTGTATTTACCTGATGCATCTTTAATTTCAACATTCCAGTCTATACTAATAATATTTTTTTCCTTTAATTTTGCATCGAACTCTGGTAAATTTGGATCATTATAATATTCTCTAGACATATATCCGCCTGGTACTCTTAAAATCCTTGTACTAAAGGCTTGACCAAGAACATTTTTTAAAACATCATTATTTTTTTTCACATCGTTCATGAAAATGGGTACATTAATTTCGTTGTTAGGGAGTAATATATTGTTTCTATTATGAGAATAAGTATGATTACCTATTGCATTTCCTTCATTAAATTCACGTTTTACAAGTTCTTTGCTCCTTTCATTTTCTTCTATATTTTCTCCAACCAAAAAAAATGTTGCTTTTACATTATTTTTTTTTAGAATATCTAGTATTTTCGGGGTAACAGTAGTAGATGGACCATCATCGAAGGTAAGAAATGCTATTTTAGTATAATCACTTTTTGCTTTGTAATTCAATATGGCACTTACCATTGTAGCATCATAACTATATTTTTCTCCTTCTTTATTTACGTTAAGATCTTTTGAAAATTTGTTACTGGTTTCAATATTATTTTTTAATGTGCCAATAACTGTAGAAGTAACTGTTGAAATTGCTTGCTTAGTGTTAACTTGTCCTTTAGCAAAATTTTTATAAATTATTATTGTACCTATTAAAATTAAAAAAAAACAGCTAGCTATTAAATGTATCTTCACTAATTTTTTATTCATATTTACCACTCCATTAACTAACATTTATAATTGCGTTGTATATAGTATGACAATATTTATTATTGAAAATAGAAAGTTGTTATATCTATGTATATTAAAAAGATTAAAATTTATGTAATGGAATGAAAAATATTATATATTAACATATGAGATTACTTAGAAGAGTAAAAAGACAAGAAAGGGAGGGGTTAAAAAAATAAAATAATATAGCTAAAGGGAGTTCATTATGATGAACTCCCTTTAGCTATATTAAAATATTTAATTATGAACTAAGTAGAGCATAACAATTATATTTTTGAATCTTTTATGATTGCCTTGAGTACCTTTGCAGATTCAACAAGTTGATTGTTTTCATCTTCATTGAGGTTAACTTGTAGTATTTTCTTTACTCCCTCTCTACCTAGAATTGTTGGAATTCCCATATAAACGTCATCTATTCCATATTCACCGTTTAGTAGGGCAGATACTGTAAGAATAGAGTTTTCATTGCTTAATATTGCTTCAACTATTCTTTTTACGGCTAGTGCGACAGCATAATAGGTTGCACCTTTTTTTTCAAGAACTTTATATCCTGCTCGTTTTACATCATTATGGATAGTAGACTTCATATCATAATTACATGTTTTAGAACTAATAGTACAGTACTCATCGATATTCATACCTGCAATACTAGTTAAACTCCAAGTAGCTATCCCTATGTGTTAAGATAGTTGTCGTAGAGAGAAATATAGTATACTATACAGT
>NZ_CALEVF010000361.1 GCF_937920395.1 uncultured Clostridium sp.
TTTATATTCTTCCTCAATTAATTTTCTATCATTAATTCTTCCTGTGAAAATAATTTGGTCTTTTAATTGTGGATTATTCTCTATAAAATTATCAATATATGATTGAAAATATGGTTCTATACTCCCAATAAGTTTTAACTTCCAATTTGTTAGATTTGGCGCCGCTAATTTAAATGCCTCAAGTAAAACTTCTGTAGCTTTTTCATAAGTTCCTAATCTTCCGACCGTAATGATTGTATTTTCTTTCTCTTTAAATTCTATATTTTTAGTAATACCAGTGTTATAATACCCATTTGGTATATATTTAATTTTTACTGGCCAATTTTCATAGAGTGTTTTTTTAAGATTTTTACATTCTACAGAAATAAGAGTACATTGATTCAGTAAATCAGTATTTTTCTGACCAAGCACTATTCTTCTTAACCAATGTATATTTAAGTCAAGTTTTAGATAAACTTTTCCTTTTGGATTAATTGATTTATATTTTTCTATCATTAATAAATTAAAATCATAATAACCTATAAGTAAAAGGACATCTGTATTTTCCAAAGCATTATTAATTGTGGCATCATCAACCAGGTAAATCATTTTTATATTTTCCTTTGTTACTTCATCATAATTTTTTTTTTTTTATTACATAAAATTGAACTGTTATAGTTTAAATATTTACTAAATATCATAGTAATTATGCCTAAATCTTTACATAATTCTGTCTCAACAAAGCTGGGCCAGTATAACGTGAAATTTTTTTTCATTTTAATTATCATTTCCTTCCCTAATCTTCCTAGTATCCATTCGGGTTATTCATTTGCCAGCGCCAAGCATCAAGGCACATATCTTGAATGTTTTTTTGTGCACTCCACTTTAAAATAGTTTTTGCTTTTAAAGGATTAGCATAACACTCCGCTATATCTCCCAATCTAGGATGCGATATTACATATGGTATCTTTTTATTTGTAACCTTTTCAAAGTTTATAATCAAATCTAAAACACTATACCCTATTCCAGTTCCAAGATTATAAGGCTCGATACCACTACTTTTCATAATCTTTTCTAAAGCTTTTAAATGGCCCTTAGCAAGGTCTATAACATGAATATAGTCCCTAACTCCGGTGCCATCATGTGTGGCATAATTACCACCAAATATACTTAATTTATCTCTTTTGCCAACTGCAACTTGAGTTATAAATGGCATCAAATTATTTGGTATTCCTCTTGGATCTTCACCTATCCTTCCACTTTCATGAGCACCAATAGGATTAAAATATCTTAATATAGCTACACCCCACTGTTTATCTGATGCATATATATCTTGAAGTATTTTTTCTATCATTAACTTAGTTCTACCATAAGGATTAGTAACATTTAGTGGAAAATCTTCACTAATAGGAACAGTCTTTGGCATTCCATATACAGTTGCAGAAGAACTAAATACTAATTTTTTTACATTATACCTTTTCATTACTTCACAAAGTACAAGCGTTCCTGTAATGTTATTATGATAATATAAAATTGGTATTTTTATAGATTCACCTACAGCCTTAAATCCAGCGAAATGAATAACGACTTCTATATTGTTTTCAGAAAAAACTTTTTCTAAATCAAGTTTATCCGAAATATCTATCTCATAAAATTTCAAATATTTTCCCGTTATTTCTTGAACTCTTTTTAATGATTCTGCTTTACTATTAGAAAAATTGTCTACAACTATAACTTCATATCCTGAATTTAATAGTTCCACACAAGTATGACTTCCAATATAACCGGCTCCCCCGGTGACCAGTACTTCCATAAATAACCTTCTCCTTTTGAATTATGATTTTCATACAATTCATCATATGGAGCATAGGAAGTAATAGTTCCTAGGTACTGTTACTTTTTCAATACAAAACACTATAAACTTTTCTGGAACTTAGCCACATACTCATAAGATAAGAAAAACCCTTTCATCTCAGGTCCCACAATGCTACAAATATTATCTAATAATTTATCGTCTTCTGGTGCTAATTCATTATAATAATGAAACACAAATGGATTAATATACCCACACTCTTCAAATATTTTATATATATCTTTTAAAGTAAAAAACTTATTATTACTTCTATCTAAAAGCTGATTTTTATCATACATAAAACTTCCACTTAATAAACCCTTTATAACTGAGTAATGCATTACGTTTGGAATCGTAGCAATTACATATCCTCCAGGTTTTAAAAATTTTTTCACTTCATTCAAGAGTTTCCAAGGATTTTTACTTTGTTGCAGTCTATTTCCAAGAATTATATAATCAAAAAAATCTGTTTTATCTTTTTTAAATTTCATTTTATAATCTTTTTCAAAATCCTCAGTCATTATTTCTAGAATTTTCTTACCTAGCCTTGATATATTAGAATCTGTCTCTATACCATATATCTTTGAATTAGGGTACTTATATTTTAATTTAAGTAGTGTTGCCCCTAGTCCACAATCAAATTCGAGAACATTTAATTCATCTTCTTTTGGCTCATTTATACGTTCTATTATGTCGAATCTTACTATGCTACTAGTATTAGAGTTAAACCCCCACTTATCTTCAAGTTTCTTACGATTTACAGCTAGAATATTACTAAATTTAGTATAATCTTTTTTAAAAGATGAACTACCAAAATGATGTATAAAGCTATCATTACAAAGCATCAATTTGTAACCCTCTTCTATAATTCTCATGCATAAATCATCATCTTCAAAATTTCCAGGCGAAAACCTTTCATCCATAATTCCAATTTTATTAAGAACCTCTCTCTTTATAAGCATACAAAATGCAACAAGTCTAGCCTTTTCTTCCCATTTATTTGGATTTGAAATATTATTAGCCTCAGCAAATGGAATAATATCCTTAACATCAATATAAGGAACACTTATAGACTGATAATTAGAACAATTATTAGTTATAGATGCAACTCCTCCAATTTTATCATCACTATATATACATGTTTTAAGGTTATCAAGCCACCTTGGAGTAACTACAGTATCATTATTTAAAAATAGAATATCATTTTCTTTTCCTGCTGCCTCTATTCCAATATTACATCCTTTTGGGAATCCTACATTTTCATCATTTAAAATAGCCACTATATCCTTCTGCTTTTTAAGCCACTCTCTTGTTCCATCAGTAGAATTGTTATCCACAACAATTATTTCATAGGTATTCTCTTTAGTATATTTCCTTATACTATCAATGCAAATGTGATTGTAAGCAAGATTGTTGTAAGTTAAAATTATTATTGAAGTTTTTCTATTTTCAATCATTCCTTTATCCCATCCTCTAACACTTAGTGCTAAAAATTTGAATTATCGTAGTTATTTCAAATATATATTGTGGTTTTGTTTTTATATTCACATTTTGATCACACTTATCTTTACTAAATTTAGGTTGGTTACACCAGTTAACAGTGTCTATACTCCAACCTTCTATTATTGGGTATGGTGTGAGTTTATTTAAATATCGTCCTTCTACGTCTATAATATTTATAAAAAGCTTTGCACTTAATATTTCTGCATCTGCAGGGATTTCATTTATAGGAATATTAAATAAGACTCTATATTTATTCCTTTCATCATACCTTCCTATACGCATAACTTGACGATTAGATAAATTCTTCTGTCTCTGATTTGACACAACGTTAACAAATTCTACTTTAGGTTTTATGATATATGTTTCCAATTATTTCACCGCCTTTTAACGCTTCTTACGCAAAGATTGCATCACCTAAAACTATGTTGAAACCTTTTTTTCTCCCTTTTACATTGTATTATATGAAGCTATTTTATTTTTTGCTACATTAGTTATTCTTATTTTGTTTTATAATAGGCTTTAAACACTGTTTCTTGTTACTTCTGTATTTCACAAACACCCTTTATTCAATATATACATATAATGTATCGAACTTAAATATATCTATAAGTTTAATAAAATTAAGGAGTGGAAAACTTTGGCTAATAGCATAGTATTCCAAAATTCCGCAGAACAACTTAAATCTGCTGTGTTCGGTTTTGATGGCACAGGTTATAAAGCCCTTAGTGTAAATAGCAACGGTGAATTAGTTATTGTTGGACAAATATCATCAATAACGAGTGGTACTGTAAAAGCAACCGTTACATCTATTACTAGTGGTACTGTTAAAATTTCTTCATTTACTGGTGGAACCTTGTCTTCAATTACCAGTGGTACTGTTAAAGTATCTTCATTAGCTGGTGGAACATTATCTTCAATAACAAGTGGTACAGTAAAGGTCTCTTCATTAACAAGCGGTACTGTTACTGTTGAATCAATATCTTCAATTACAAATGGTACTGTCAAAGTTGCTTCTATAACTTCTTTAACAAATGGTACCGTAAAAATATCATCATTTACTGGTGGAACGTTATCCTCATTAACAAACGGTACTGTAAAGGTTTCTTCATTAACCAACGGTACTGTTAAGGCAACAGTTACTTCAATTACAAATGGAACCATAAAAGTATCATCAATAACTGGGGGAACATTATCCTCACTTACCAATGGTACTGTTAAAGTATCTTCACTTCATCTATATCATAATTTGAACAATCATCAAAAATAATTATCTCCATATTAGCATAATCTTGTTTAATAACACTATTTATCGCTTGTTGTAAGAAATTTTTTCTGTTAAATGTAGTAATAATAATACTCACCTTAGGTAGGTTTTGATGTTGTGTTAAAACAACAAGGTCGTTTTTCTTACTACCAATAAGCTTTTTCATTAAATTTATTTCTACACATATTTCATAAACAGACCTTTCAATTTTTATATCTAAAATGTTTAAATATTTTACAAAAGTTTCTTCTTCAATTTCATCATTTAAATAAAAAATCATTTCGCATACAAACTGTTCACCATATTTATAAATTTCTTGAAGTAAATTTCCTCTTTTTCTCATATAATTAAAAACATCTTCCACACTTAAGATATTATTTTTAATGCAATAATAACACCCAACGGTTTGCGATATTAAACCTAATACTAGTTTTTTCTGATTAATTGTTCTACTTAAGGTATTGCAACTAATTCTTCTAACATGAACATAATTATTTGAAACAACAACTTTTTTATCCAAATTACTAGCAAACATCCTTATTAAAGTCATAAAATCTTCTGATACTATAAATATACTATTTGGGTTACATTTTAATAATTTTTTTGTGCTTGATATTGATCCAGCTAAAAGTGCCCTTACCTCTGAGGTTATTGTAATGTCTTTCAAAACATCCTTAGCTTCCAACTCGTTATATGATTTCCTATCATACCCTATTTCTAACTTTCCATTATCATATAAATTTATTATATATCTTGGTATTACAATTACTGAATCTTGTTTTAATCTGTTGTAATCTTTCTCCATAGAATTTTCATCTATACATAAAAGCATATCATCATCATCTAAAACAATTGTATTTCGAGTTTTTATATTTTTAAATCCTGTATCTCTTGATGCTGCTAACCCTTTGTTATTTTCATGAGTTAATATGTTTTTAACACCTAAACTTTCTCTATTTTTCATAATAACAGTTAATTCTTCAATATCCTCTGTTGAGTGATCATCTACAATTACTTTATCTTGAATCCCAAACTTAAATTCACTTAATATATCATCATTTAATATCGTAACACGATTAAATAAAGTAATTAACAAAGTGAAATCATCCAAATTAACTTCACTTTGTCTTTTTTTGTTTAAAAATTCTTTAACAACATCTATTATATTATCTTTTTTTTTTAGATTTTTAATAACGTTTTTAATTGAAGTTATTTGTTTTTCTAATGAATAGTTATTGACAATATAATCTTTATATTCTTTAGAGTTGTATTCATTTGAATTTACCATTTCAAGACATTCATCAATACTATTCCAAACATATTTATCAAACTGTAACTTAGCTCCTACAAAATTGTGTATTAAAGGTTTAATTCCTCTTGCCATTGCCTCCATAACACCTATTGGGTTACCTTCTAATACACTTGTACATAAAATATAATTTTTATCATCTAACCATTTATTAATATCATCTTGCCATCCATCATATATTACATTGTTTTGTAATCCCATTTCTTTAATCATTTGCTGAAAATACAAAGCATATCTTTCTTCCTGATATTCACCTGCTATATATAATTTATATCTTGAATCTATATCAAATATGGCTTTAAAAGTATGAAGTAATAACATTGGTCCCTTCTTAAAATTAATATAACCTACATATGCTATATTAAATCCTTTTTTTCTTTCTTTGAATTTGAACTTATCCAAATTTATACCATTATATATAACTTTAACTTTATCTTTATCTATATCTACTTTTTTTAACACATTATCTTTAATATGCTCAGCAACAAAAATAACTTTGTCCACATTATTCCAACTAACATTATGAATATAATCAGTAAAGGCTTCATAACTATGAAGCCTGCATATAATGATCTTTAATTTCGCGAGCTCTAATTTACTTCCATATGATATTAATTCATCACACCACTCAAACCAGCAAATATCAGCCCACAACATCCCCTCATCTATCTGCCTATATTCTGTTACTATAATTTTCTTGACCTCATATTCCTTAGATAAGGCATCAATAATACCGCAAAGAAAACTATCAACACCTTGCTTAACAAAAAATACTAATTTTAATTTGTTTCTTATACTATTATGATTATTCTCTTGTTTAAATTTTTTTGAACCGTTATTTAACTCTTTAGATATATCAGAAAAAACAATTGAATTAGCCATATATATCAACTCCTCATTTTTATTTTATAGTCTATTATTTATACATGTTTGTCTTATATTTTATTAATTACGCTCCAATTACATAATATTCTTTATATTTAAAAATGTACCTCGCATGCTCCTAAAAGTATATTTAATATCAATAAATATGGTTCCGATTTTAAACCATAGCATATTATATAGTGTAGATTTTTTTTAGGAGGTTTATATGGTAACTATTAGTTTATGCATGATTGTAAAAAATGAGGAAGATGTTTTAGTTAGGTGCCTTGAGTGTGTTAAAGATATTGTTGACGAAATAATTATAGTAGATACTGGATCAACTGATAAGACAAAAAAAATTGCAAAGCAATATACACACAAAGTATTTGATTTTAAGTGGATAAATGATTTTTCTGCCGCTAGAAATTATTCTTATTCTAAAGCCAAAATGGACTTTATTCTTTGGCTAGATGCAGATGACGTGATACTGGACGAAGATATAAAAAAATTCAAACAACTTAAGCAAGACTTAACTCTAGATGTAGATAATGTAATGCTAATGTATAACGTAGGCTTTGATGCAAATGGGACAGTTACGCTATCCTATTTTAGAGAACGCTTATCAAAACGTACAAATAATTCTAAATGGTCGGAGCCTGTTCATGAATGCCTAATAATGGGAGGGAACATTAAAAGCCTAGATATTTGCATAACACATAGAAAAGAACACTCAGCTGTAAAAGGTAGAAATATATCCATCTATAAAGGATTATTATCTGAGGGAAAAACTTTGAGTCCAAGAGGGCTTTTCTATTATTCAAGGGAATTATTTCAAAATGGTTTTATTGAAGATGCTATAAAATATTTCAATAAATTTTTAGACACAAAACAAGGCTGGTTAGAAGATAATATAAGTGCCTGTTTTGATCTTTCTAAGTGTTATAACATTGTAGGGGATAAAGAAAGTATGCTTAAAATATTACTTAGGAGCTTTGAATATGATACTCCAAGGGCTGAGATATGCTGTAATATAGGGACTTATTATTTTGAATCTGGAGACTATAAAAGTGCTATTGTCTGGTATATAATTGCATCAGAGCTTACTAAGCCAATTAATGGCTGGGGTTTTATATCCCATGATTTCTGGGGTTATATACCCAATATACAGCTTTCTGTTTGCTATGACAGATTAGGCAATAGAGATGAGTCAATTAAATATAATGATAAAGCTGCACAGTTTAAACCTAAGTCGGCCGCTGTAATTGCAAACAGAGATTATTATAAAAGAACTGCTGTATAATTTAGTATATTATAAATATGGAGGCAAAATTTTATGGGAGAACCTGCAATTATTACTAATAGCCCACTATCAAAATTATTTTACGGTTTTGGAATCAATTCTACAATCCTAGAAGATTATAAAATAAGTAATTTTAGTTATACAAGTATCGGAACTGGCACCTTTATAAAAGATAATTGTTGGCTTAATATTTGTTCATATGAGAATAATAATTCACCTAAAATTGTTATAGAAGACGGGTGCCAAATAGGAAGTCGTTTTACAATTTCTATAGCTAACAAAGGTACTATTGAAAAAAATGTTATAATTGCACCTAATGTATATATTTCAGACTGTAGTCACAATTATGAGAGTATAGGAATTCCTATTATGCATCAAGGAATAACTTCAATAACAAATAAAATAGTAATTGGAGAAGGTTCATGGATAGGTGTAAATGCATCAATTGTCGGAGATGTCCATATTGGACGTGGCTGCGTTATTGCTGCTAACAGTTTTGTTACAAAAAGTATCCCCGATTACAGCATTGCTGCTGGAAGCCCCGCTACAATAATTAAAATGTATGATACTAATACTGGTAAATGGATTAGAACTCGAAGTGATGCTGACATAAAAAATGTATTAGAGAATAGAAAAATCTAAAAGTAAATATTTGATATAAATCACTAAAAAAAGCTTACCTGTATAAAATGTCCTTGACATAGGGTCCATTTTATACAGGTAAGCTTTATCTCATTTTATATTATTTTCGAAGAAACTATCTATGCTTTTTATCATATACTCTAATTTTTCTTTTGTTATACCTGGATATACACCTAGGAAAAATGTCCTCTCAAGAACGCCATCTGTATATTTTAAATCTCCTGATATTCTGTGCTTTATATCCTTGTACCCTGGCTGTTTTAGGATATTTCCAGCAAATAACATTCTTGTTTCTATAAGTTTTGATTCAAGATAAGTAACAAAATCTTTTTTAGAAAGCCAAGCAGTTTCTCTTATCGTAATTGGTATTGCAAACCAAGATGGGTCTGCTTTAGGTAAAGACCTTGGCAATATAAACACATCTTCATATTTTTTAAAACATTCATACAACCTTTTAAAATTATTTTTTCTTACCTTCGTAAACTCAGGAAGTTTTTTAAGTTGCTCAATTCCCATTGCACACTGTATATCTAATGGTTTTAAGTTATATCCTATATTATTATAAACGTATTTATGATCATAACCATCTGGCAGACCATCAAACTTATAATCAAACCTATGTCCGCAAGCACCTTTACCACTAACTTCACCAGTTTGACAAAAACATGCCCTCCCCCAATCTCTTATAGAAAGTGCTGCTTTATATAACTCATTAGAATTTGTACATATTGCGCCACCCTCACCCATTGTAATATGATGAGCTGCATAAAAGCTATTAGTTGAGAAATCACCAAATGTCCCACAAAGTTTTCCATCATAACTTGAATCTAGTGCATCACAAGTATCCTCTACTACGTATAGGTTATGCCTTTTTGCTATATCCATTATCTTATCCATCTCAGCTGGATTACCTAAGGTATGAGCAAAAACTATAGCTCTCGTTTTATCAGTTATTGCCGCTTCTATTTTTGAGGCATCAATATTATATGTGTCTTCTTCTATGTCTACAAATACAGGTATTAACCCATTTTGAATTATTGGATTTAGCGTAGTCGGAAAAGTCATTGCAGTTGTTATTACCTCATCGCAAACCTTCATAGGGTTTTTTATTGTTTTAGAACAAAGCACAGAAACTGCAATTAAATTAGCTGACGAGCCAGAATTAGTAACTAAACAATACTTTGCACCAATGTATCTTGAAAAGCTATCACAAAACTCTCGGCCCTTTACTCCAAGTGTTAACCAAAAATCTAATACCGAATCTACAACTGCTACCATTTCATTTTCATCATACACACGCCTTGCATAATTCACCTTTGTTTTACCTGGTATAAATTTTTTTTCTCTTCACGAAGCTTATATAGCTCTTTTACCTTTTCCAAAATTTCATCTCTTATTATGTTTTCATCTTTAATATTAATCACCCCTTGTTAAGACTTATACATATCAATTATCATGTTTTCTTCAAGCTGATTTCTACCTAAAAGAGGTTCTTGATCTTCAATCGGTCTACCCATACCTAATTTGGGAACTACGTAAGTTATATTTTTAAGTTCCACTTCTATAACATAACTTTGATCATCATTCAACTTTTCTTTTAATTCATTCATTTGACTTTCATTACTTATTTTAAGTAATTTTATGCCGTAAGCCTCACTGATTTTCATAAAATTTGCAGCAGAATATCCCTCTATAGTTCCATAATAATTTGATTCAAAATACATTTCCTGAAAATGTCTAATCATACCTAATGCCTTATTGTTCATAATAATAATTTTTATAGGTATCTTTTCCCTCGCAATGGTTTGTAGCTCTTGAATATTCATTTGAATACCACCATCACCAGTAATTGTAACTACTTTATAATTCGACCTCGCATACCAGGCTCCTATAGCAGCTGGTAACCCAAAACCCATTGGTCCCATTCCACCTGCATTTAATAATCTTTGACTCTTTTTCAGTTTCAAAGATTGAGATGCCCAAATTTGATTTTGCCCTATATCTAAACATATTATGGAATTTGGATGTAACATTTCACTTATTTTATTCATGAACTCGTTAGGATCTATTTCATTTGTATCCTTATGATATTCATATGATGGATACATTGTTTTATAGTTGTTTATTTTATCAATCCAAGAAGTAAAATCAAATTTATAATCAAATTTTGATAAAGAATTATTTAATTCACTTATAAATAAATTTAGGTCACATTTTATACTTAAAACTTCCTTTACCTTTATATTAAGCTCATTTTTATCTATATCTACATGAACTATTTTAGCCTCTCTTGCGAAACTATCAGTTATAGAACTTGTCTGTCTCGAAGTTAATCTTGACCCTAGAACTATTAGTAAATCACAATTCGCAACTGCTAAATTTGAATACCTATTTCCATATGATCCCATATACCCAACGTAACATGCGTGATTGTGATTGATACAATCTATTCCCATTAAGGTGCAAGCTACAGGGATGCCAGTTATCTCAATGAGTTTTTCAATGTTTTCACTTGCATTTGCAAGTCTTATACCTCCACCTGCAAGTATCATAGGTCTTTTACTGTTTTTTATCAGTTCTATTAATTCATTAACATCCCTTAAGTCAACTTTATCATTTATTATTAATCCATATTCATCTGATTCATAAAAACTTATTAGCTCTTCAGGATTAATTTCCGCACGTTGCATATCCATTGGTAAATCTAATAAAACCGGCCCTGACCTACCTTCTTTTGCTAAATAAATTGCCTTTTCTAAATAAAATTTAATTTTTTTTGAATCTGTAATCATAACAGCATACTTTGTTATAGGCTCTATTATGCTTACTATATCAGTTTCTTGAAATCCCTCTTGCCTTATATCTTTTGACCTTTTATATTCATAGGTATTAACTTGACCCGTTATATACAAACAAGGAATAGAATCAAAAAATGCACTTCCTATTCCTGTTATTAAATTTGTGGCACCTGGACCACTAGTTGCTGTACATACTCCTATATTTCCACTAACTCTTGCATAACCCTCAGCTGCAAAGGCTGAAGCTTGTTCATGATAATTAGATATAAATTTAATCCCATCTGCTTTATATACAGAATCGACAAAATGAGTTATAGCTCCTCCTTGATATCCAAAGACTGTTGTAACTCCATTATCTTTTAAAAACTGCACAATATAATCTGATAACTTCATAGTATTTACCACCTACCTATAAAATTGTAAATTATCTTTAAACCATTCTATTGTATTATTTAGTCCCACTTTTATTTCAACTTTAGGTTTCCAGTTTAGTTTTTCATTGTCTTTTTTAATATCACTAACCCACATTTGTGGTTCATATTGCCTATCCAAATTGTTTTCAAAGTGAACATTTACATCCTTCCCAGTTAAATTGATTATATTACTTACAATTTCATCCATTGTATACTGTATTCCACTTCCTATATTAAATATTTCTCCATAAGAGTTTGCTTGCTTGCTTGAGTCTATATATGCATCAAGAACATCATCTATAAATATGAAATCTCTCTTTGAATCTTTATGGGATAATTTAATTTCTTGTCCTAGAAGACAAGCCATAATAACTGTAGGTATTAATCTAGTTTTAGCATCATAATATCCATATGGTGAAAACAATCTAAGGGTAACCAATGGTATATTATTAGTTTTCGCATAAGAGCTACACAATATAGTCCCAGCTGCCTTACTTGCTCCATACATATTATTAGGAAGAACACTCATATCCTCTCTCATTGGCTCAAACTTTTCTCCATATTCAGATGAGGTACTAGTATTTATAAACATTTCTAAACTCTTTTTAGTAAATTCTTTAAATAAATTAAATGTCCCAATAATATTAGTATTTATCACATCTTCTACATTCTTTTGATAATGATACCCTCCATAAGTTGCTAAGTGGTATACTTTATCTATACTGATATTACTAGCTAACTTAGCTACCGCATCACTATTTAGCAAATCTACCTTGTGCGTTTCTATATCCTTTAATATATCTCGGAGTCTCCATAATTTGATACTATCTCTCGCTAATATATGAATTTTATAGTTTTCTTTAAGTAACCTTCTAACTAAACAAGACCCTACAAATCCACTAGCACCTGTAATTAGTACACTTTTTTCCATTTTACCTTTCCTCTATAACTAACTTATTGCAATAACTTTCTATTTGATCAACACAAAGATCAAACATATCTTTATCACTATTATTTTTATACCAATCTACTGTTAACTTTATTGCCTCATCTATATTTAATTTTGGTGTCCATTTAAGATAAGTTTTTGCCTTTGTACAATCTAGTTTCAATAAATTTGCCTCATGAGGTGCATTAATGCTTGATATATCTATGCATTTACCAGATCCCCACTGCTTAATTATTATATCTACAACAATTTTCACAGAAATTATTGAATAATCATCTGGTCCAAAATTCCAACCACTACAATAACTAATACCATCTTCATACATCATTGACGCAAGCAATAAATATCCACTTAAGGGCTCAAGGACATGTTGCCAAGGCCTAACTGAATTTGGATTTCTAATTTCAATATCTTTATTATTTTTTAATGCCCTTATGCTATCTGGAATTACTCTATCCTTTGACCAATCGCCACCCCCAATAACATTACCAGCTCGAACAGATGCTATAGCTTTGCCGTGATTTTTATAATCTTTAGGATTAATAAAAGAATTTCTATAGGAATCTATAAGTATTTCGGCGCATCCTTTGCTAGAACTATAAGGATCATATCCACCCATAGGATCATTTTCTCTATATCCCCATATTTGTTCCATATTTTTGTAACATTTATCTGTAGTTACCATAACGGAAACTTTAACGCTAGGTGAATTTTTAATGCATTCAAGTACGTTTAAGGTTCCCATTACATTTGTCTCATAAGTCTCTTTAGGATTCTCATAAGACTCTTTCACTAATGCCTGCGCTGCTAAATGAAAAACGATTTCTGGCTTATATATATTAAAAGTCTCTAGAATCTTGTTATAATCTCTAATATCACCTCTAACATCTATGATCTTATCTTTTAATTTGCTAACAACAAAATTATCATCCATCGTATATGGATCAAGTGAAAATCCTATAACTGTTGCTCCTAATATATTAAGCCAAATTGAAAGCCATGAGCCTTTAAACCCTGTATGTCCAGTAATTAGAACTCTTTTATTCTTGTAAAAGTTATTAAACAAATCTACTCTGGTATGCTCCATAAATGCTCTCCTTTATCCCATAACTTATTTACGGTTTGAACATCTTTTATAGTATCTATAGCAACCCAGAATCCCTTATGATCATAAACAGAAAGTTGTTTATCTTTTGCAAGATTTCTTATAGGTTCTTGCTCAAGAAAACAATCTTCACTGGGTAGATATTTAAACACTTCCTTATTAAATACCATAAACCCGCCATTCACTTTGTCTTTTAAAACCGGTTTTTCTATAAAGGACTTAACATCTTCATCTTCAACTTCCATAACACCAAAAGTTGAAAGAGGATTGACCCCTGTAAGTGTTCCTATTTTACCTTTTCTTCTATGGAATTCTAAAAGTTCTAAGATATTTACATTGCTTAACCCATCTCCATAGGTAAGCATAAATTCTTCATCATCTATATATTTTTCTATTTGTTTTAATCTACCTCCCTTCAGTGTTTCAATACCTGTGTCAACAATAGTAATATTCCAGTTCTCCTCTTCCTTTGTATGGTATTCTAATTTTCTATCTCCACCTAAATGCAAAGTAAAATCATTATTTCTCCAGTACATGTCCATAAAATATTGCTTTATCATTTCTCCTTTGTATCCAACGCATAAAATAAAATCATTAAATCAATAGTTTGAATAGTTTTTCATTATATGCCACAAAATTGGTTTACCACCAATCTCAACTAAAGGCTTTGGCCGGTATTCTGTTTCCTCTCTCATACGTGTTCCTTTACCACCACAAAGTATTACTACTTTCATTAAATTTCACCCCATAATTAATCAAAGAAAATTTTCTTTATATTTACTGTATACTTTATGTAAAAAGCAAATAGAAAGTGCATAGCTATACCTTAAAATAAAAAATTATCTAAAATAATGGGTTGCACTAATTTGTACTAACTATAATATATTAATAAAGATAGACTTCTTCAGGAGGCAAAAATATGAAAGGTATTATTCTAGCAGGAGGATCTGGCACACGTCTTTACCCAATAACAAAATCAATATCTAAACAGATATTACCTATATATTATAAACCCATGATATATTATCCATTATCTGTTTTGATGCTGGCTGGTATTAAAGACATATTAATTATTTCAACCCCTAGAGACATAATTTCTTTTGAGGAACTCCTTTCTGACGGTAGTTTCTTAGGTCTTAATATAAAGTATGCTATTCAAACTTATCCTCGTGGACTAGCTGATGCATTTATAATAGGCGAACAATTTATAGGACATGATAATGTTGCTTTAATCCTTGGTGATAATATATTTCATGGTTATGGGTTTACTCAGAGACTTATTATCGCTGCAAATAGAAAAAAAGGAGCTACTATTTTTGGATACCATGTAAGCAATCCAAAAGAATTTGGAATAGTCGAATTCGATAAAAATAATAATATAATATCAATTGAAGAAAAGCCACAAAATCCAAAATCAAATTATGCTGTTTGCGGTTTGTATTTTTATGATAATAATGTAATAGAAATTGCTAAAAATGTTAAACCCTCGAGTAGAGGCGAACTTGAAATTACTTCAGTTAATAATGAATATTTAAAACTGAAAAAACTAAAAGTGGAATTACTTGGTAGAGGGATGGCTTGGCTTGATACAGGCACCCATAGGGGACTTTTAGATGCTGCAAATTTTGTGGAAGCCGTGCAAACAAGGCAAGGGCAATATGTCGCTTGTATTGAAGAAATTGCTTATTTTAATGGCTTTATAGATAGAAATCAACTCTTAAAAATATCTCAACCTTTAATAAAAACACAATACGGAAAATATTTACTTAATATAGCAAACGAAAATACTGAACCTAATTTTTGATACTTTATAATATATGGCATTTATTCTTGTTGTATTTATATAACTCAAAGTCAAAAGTTAAAAAACTCTCTAATTTTTATATTTTAATTTCACCTCTTAGTCAACACGGCTAAAAATCGCGTCCACTTAAGAGGTAATTTTTTATGTAAAAAGACACATTCCTAATGAATACCATATAGGAATGTGTCTCAAAATCAGTTCAATTCAGCAACAAAATATTTTACCATTAGTAGTATTTAATATACTTTTTAATGAGAGGCCTCTAAAAAAGCTAACTCACACGAATGATAGTAAATTGTGATCCTATTGCAGTAGCAGTTGTTATTGATACAGCAGAGTTATTTCGTAAAGTGAGAACACTACCAGCTGCAATTGTTAAAATAGCATCTCCAGAAACTTCTCCAATAGAAACCAAAGCTGCAACCGGTGTAGATGCATTTACCGTTCCATTTACTGCAATGGCAATTTGGGCACTTAAACCTACAGTAATATTAATGCTGTAGTAAATTTGGTAATTACCAGCAGCAGCGACTGTTACTGTAGTGGCCCCAGGTGCATGTGTTATAATTGATAAAGGTCCATTATTACTAAATGGTACATTAGCTCCACCAAGTACTACTACAGAACCTACCTGGTATACATATCAAAATGCAGATAGTCCCGTTCCAGTAGCACCTGTTGCTCCAGTTACTCCTGATCCCCAGTTGTTCTGGTTACTCCCGTTGCTCCTGTTTGACACACATCGCAGTGTGGTTTGCAGTGTGATTCACAATGATGTCCGTCACACTCTAAACCATCATCTCTACTATAATAATCGTCAACAACACGCTCATCAGAGGCGTGCCAATAATAATTTTTTTTACCTTCAATATAATCCCTTTCATTAACTTCCTCTTTATACATATTTGACCTCCTAGCAGTAACAATTTTATATAAACTGCTGCTATATGTTGTTCTGATAAAAACAAACTGCTACATAATTCTATTAAAAATGTGTAAATAGCAATTGTAATAGTCTATATTTTATACAACACATATAATTAAAATATTGTTCTTCCATGTTTGCCTACAATTTTTTGCGTCATCTGTTGATATTCTTAATATCATAAAATGAAGAAAATAAAATGATCCACCCTTATAGTTGTATAGTGAATTTGGAAACCCTTAAGTCCCCTATATATCTCAGTCCCGGAGGGATAATTTTTATGCTTCCCCCCCAGAATTTCAAACAAAATCTTTAAAAATTATTATATTTAATTGAAAAACACTTGACATAGTTGGTAAAATTTGAAAACCATGAGATGTGTCATTAATTACCAAATAGATTGTGAGGTGTTTTTTATGTTAGGTATCTGGCGTTCTCATGGTGAATATCAATTGTTTCTTATTAACAATGTGTTACCATTCTATATTAGTAATAAAATTACCGTGGAGTATTAGAGTAGTCACGGAAACTAATATGTAAAACTAGAGTTTGTATAGAATCATATGGAACTATAAATTTTATGCTCGGAGAGCCGGTTGGGGTAAAAATTGGCATAGCAAACAAACCTACATGATGTAGGGATTTTTAGAAAAAGGTATTTAATTGTTAAACAGTTAACCTAATAAACTTAAGATATTAAAACCTGAAACTTTAAGTCTTGCATCTAGATGAATATTAATTCCAGCAATCATAGTCATAAATGAATAACGTTTTTTACCATATATTCGTAAAGAATGAATTCTATAAT
>NZ_CALEVF010000362.1 GCF_937920395.1 uncultured Clostridium sp.
ATGCTAAAGAAAGATTAGCAGGATACCAAAAACTTGCTAGTGAAAAATAGTATTTTAAATAAAGGAAACCTTGAGGGGTTTCCTTTACCTTAATTATATTGACCTTTTTTATATAAAAACATTATGTATACATATATTTACTTATATTGGATTTTAAGTTATTGGACACGTAATGACTATAAGAATGTGAAAATATTATCAAATAAAAGCTGTTATTTAAAATTATTTACGTTTATTCAAAGTTAATTTGAACTAAGTAAGCGTTTTCAACATTGATCTTAAATTTAAAAAATAAACATTGTTAACTACTTAACAACTATAGAAATATTCTAAATAGTATGATATCATAAAACTTAAGAAGGTCAGACCATACTACCAACTAAAAATTTTAAATTTTTATACAAAATGTAGGGGAAATAAATATATGAAAATTTTAGTTTGTATAGAACAAGTTCCAGGGACTTCAAATGTTGAAGTAGATCCAGTTACATGAGTCTGAGTTATTAAATTATCTATTAATAAAGTGTTTGTATACGATTACTAAAAACTTAAAAATTTTAAAATAGAACCTTATACAGTAGCATTTGATCCTAACAATATATTAAATCCAGGAAAAATTTGTGAATAAAGTAAAGTAGTATATTACTAATATCCATAATAGATATTGGTAATATATAATATAAATTACGTAGTCCATTTTACTACTATATCTAATCTTACTAAGTAAAGGAGATATTAAAAAATGAATATTTATTTATTATTTTTCATTGCACTTATTCCTATTGTTTGGCTTATGGTTTCCCTAGGTGTATTAAAAATGCCAGGACATAAAACTTGTACAATTACGCTTGTAATTACTATAATACTTGCAACTATTGTTTGGAAAATGCCAATTGGCCAGGCGCTTACAGCAACACTTGAAGGTGCGGCAATGGCATTATGGCCAATAATCGTAGTAATAATAGCTGCGGTATTTACCTATAACCTTTCTATTCATACAAAGAGTATGGACGTAATAAAAGATATGATGACAGGAATCACAACAGATAGAAGAATACTTGTTCTAATTGTTGCTTGGGGTTTTGGTGGATTCCTAGAGGCAATTGCAGGCTTTGGTACAGCAGTTGCAATACCTGCAAGTATTCTAGCAGCACTTGGCTTTGATCCTATATTTGCAGCAATAATATGTCTTATCGCAAATACAACACCAACAGCTTTCGGAGCAATAGGGTTACCTGTAACCACACTTGCAAAGGTTGCATCAATTAATCCAGTTACTTTAAGTTATGCAGTTGGCATTCAATTATTTGCATTAATTGTAGTTTTACCCTTGGTACTCGTAATGCTCACGGGCAAGAGTATTAAGGCCATAAAGGGCGTTGTGTTTATTTCCATAGCGTCAGGTCTATCTTTTGCAATACCTGAACTTTTAGTTGCAAAATATCTTGGAGCTGAATTACCAGCATTAATTGGATCTATAATATGTATTATTGTAACAGTTACGATAGCTAAAGTATTTTATAAAAAAACAGCAGCTAAAGATGCAGTTACTGTACCTGTAAAAAAAGCTTTTATAGCTTGGATACCATTTATCTTAATTTTGGCTTTTATATTAATCACAAGTACTTTAGTTCCAGCAATAAACAAACCATTATCAGCTATAAAGACTTCAATACAAATATATACTGGTCCTCATGCAAAACTTAGTACTTTTACATGGATTGCAAATCCGGGAACACTTATAATTCTTGCTACCTTTATAGGGGGACTTATTCAGGGAGCTAAATCTTCAGAAATAGTAAAGGTATTTATGGATACTTGTAAACAAATGTCTAAAACTGCAATTACAATACTTGCAATAGTTTCTCTTGCAAAGGTAATGAGTTATAGTGGAATGATAACATCTATTGCTGTGGTACTTGTTGCAGCAACAGGAGGATTCTATCCTTTATTTGCACCAATAATAGGAGCGCTAGGTACCTTTGTAACAGGTAGTGATACCTCGGCTAATGTACTCTTTGGACCCCTTCAAGTTGAGGTTGCAAGAAATCTTCATATGAGTCCTTATTGGTTAGCGGCTGCCAATACTGGTGGTGCTACAGCAGGTAAAATGATTTCACCACAAAGTATTGCAGTTGCAACGGCTGCAACTGGAATTGTAGGAGCAGAAGGTAAGATATTAAAAGCAACATTGAAATTCTGCCTAGTATATGTATTAATCTTAGGGTTAATCGTCTATTTTGGATCAAAATATTTTACTATGTAGGGAGGAATATAAATGACAAAAGTCAAAATACCATATTCAAAAAGGTTTTTGGAAGTTGAAATACCTGACAGAAATTTGTTGGCAATACTCGAATCAAAGGCTCATGCTTTCAAAGTAAAAAACAGTCAAGAAGAAATTGTTAATGAGGCACTTGATAATCCTATTGGAAGTGTCAAATTAGAAGAATTAGTTAAGGAAAAGAAGAATATAGTAATAATAACAAGTGATCACACAAGACCTGTACCAAGTAAAATAACAATGCCAATACTTCTTAAGAGAATTAGAGCAGTCAATCCTAAAATTGATATAACAATATTGATTGCAACGGGTTTTCACAGACCAACTACAAATGAAGAAATGATTAATAAGTTTGGGCAAGATATTGTAGATAATGAAAAGATAGTAATTCATGTATCAACTGATTATAGTACTGTTGTACATGTTGGAACTCTTCCATCTGGTGGAGAATTATTACTTAATAAGATAGCGATGGAAGCAGAACTACTAATAGCGGAAGGCTTTATAGAACCACATTTCTTTGCAGGATTTTCTGGAGGACGCAAAAGTATACTTCCTGGAGTAGCATCAGCAAAAACGGTAATGGCAAATCATTGCTCCGAATTTATAGCAAGCGAGTATGCACGCTCTGGAGTAATTGAAAATAATCCAATTCATATAGATATGTTATATGCTGCAAAAGAGGCAAAACTTGCGTTTATATTAAATGTTGTTATTGACAGCGAGAAAAAGATAATAAGTGCATTTGCAGGAGATAGTGAACTTGCACATGTTAAAGGATGTAAATTTGTAATGGAACTTGCATCTGTAAAAGCTGTTAAAGCAGATATTGCTATATCATCTAATGGAGGATATCCACTAGATCAAAACTTATATCAGTCTGTAAAAGGTATGACAGCAGCTGAAGCAACTTGCAAAGATGGAGGAGTTATTATCATGGTGTCCGCTTGTAATGATGGACATGGTGGTCAGTCTTTCTATGACAATATTGCAAATGCAAAGAGCCCAAGAGAAGTTCTTGATAAAGTACTTAAAGTAGGAAGAAATGAAACGCTACCCGATCAATGGGAATTCCAGATTCTTGCACGTATACTTGACAAGTTTACTGTAATTCTTGTATCAGATTTGTGTGACCCTGAAATGATAAAGAAAATGCATATGGAGCATGCAGCTACTTTTGAAGAAGCACTTGAAAGAGCTTTAAAGATAAAGGGAAAATATGCAACGATAACAGTAATACCAGATGGAGTTTCAGTTGTGGTAAGATAACTTAAAGATTAAACAAAAAAATAAAGTGAGGGATCAAAAAAAGCTCCTCACTTTATTTTTTTGTTTTTTTATATAATTATTAAAGAGTGAATCTTTTAATTTGCTCTATAATAGATGTAGTTTTATCATTTAGTAACTGAGCAGAGGTTGCAACTTGATCTGCTGAGAGTGTCATTTCTTGTGTTGCAGCAGATATTTCTTCAGCGGCTTCAGAATTTTCTTCTGACACTGATGATGTATTTTCAGCAGAAGATATAATGGTATTTTTACAACTATTAATACCCGAAATTGAATTATTTATCTCTGCTATTTCAGGTAATATATTTTGAATAGAAGTTATTATGTCTTTAAAGGAACTAATAGATGTGTCTACAACTGAGATTTGTTTTGCAAGTTCTCCATTTGCAGTATCAGTAGTTACTGTAACAATAGTTGATGCATTCATTTCTTGGGATAGCGCAGATAATGATAGTGCTTGCTCTCAAATATATAACGAATCATGATTAATGTTAGTAAAATACTTGAAATTGATGTAATAGTTTTTATTAATGCATTATTAATGCTATACATTTTACTAGTATTAGTATAACCAATAGGTCCAACTGCAAGTGTTGCAAGTAACGAAATAATATATATTAATATTATGCTTGTTGTAATTTTTGTGTTTTTCAGTTTTTTTAAATTCATGTTCATGTATAATCCCACCTTATATATATAATATTGTATAATTATAGAATATATTAACCTATTTAAGAGTAATTTTACTAATATGGAAGCTATAAAAATATATTTACTGTTGAAAATACTGATAATGTAGATACAACGTAGATAACGGTATTTACATTAATTTAACGTTGAACATATAATTATTTATAATAATGGGTATATTTGGTATGATTAAAATGTATATAATAGCAAGATAAGTATTATGTTTGATGTTCAAAATATAACTAAGAAATATTCTAAAGAACAATTGTAAAAGATAACATAAATTAAACTTACGAAGGTGAAATAGATAAGCGGTTAGGTAGAGATGTATTTATTATAATGAATTATAAAGATACTTTATAACAAATTGGGTAGACTATGAAATGCACTAGATAGACACAGTGTAATTTCTATATTCGAAAGGAGAATGTTTATGAGTGAAATTAATTTAAATGAAGAAAAAAAATCTAGTAAACAATCAGTAGAAAATGAGGGCTTTTGTGATACTTCAAACGTAGAAATGGCTAATATGACTAACATGAAAAGTGTTCCAAGTGACACTACTTTAGAAGACATAAGAAGATTATATGGACGCTCATCAATAAACAAAGGCATTTATAGAAAATGAAATTAAGGTAGGGGAATTATCCTGCCTTAATTTATATTGTAGATAAGGAATAATATGTTTTTGAAAAGGTATAAATAAATTAAGTATTTGATTAATAATGGAAAAACACTTTAAATAATTTAATTATATGGTATAATACTTAGGTCAACTTAATATATGGAGAGATGTCCGAGTGGCCTATGGTACCTGCCTCGAAAACAGGCGAACGTGTAATGCGTTCCGAGGGTTCAAATCCCTCTTTCTCCGCCAAATCAAAGAACTCACTGGAAGGTGAGTTTTTTTACGTTAAATTATAGTGGGGATTTGAACTCGTGAGGGCGCAAAGCGTTAAGAAAATGTGATGTTATCACATTTTTAGCTATGCGGGAGGCGACAGGACCCGGACCGGGTGTCGACGTAGTTGATGCGTAGCAGAAATTAAATCCCTCTTTCTCCGCCAAAATCAAGAGCCCCACAGATATTCTGTGGGGCTCTTTTGTTGATTTAGAATTGTATATTTAAGAAATGATAAGATTCTAATATTTTTGCCTAATAAAAAATATAGACACCTTATTATTTTTTGTCAAATAACAAAGTATCAATGACAGTATTAGTCTTTCGTTTTGTACTATTAAGAGTATGACTGTAAATAGAATGAATGACCCTTATGAAGGTTCAATTAACATAGTGGTTGAACGAGAATTAATTGATGCGTAGCAGCAATCAAATCCCCAACTCTTCGCCAATATGAAGGGCTCTAGCAAAACTGCTAGAGCCCTTTTGCAAGGATAATTCACAAAGAAATATATTAGTTCAGGCTTCAACATATCAATAAATACCAATAAAGGGTATACTAAATGCTAGAGTCGAAAATTTAGGAGGATATTATGCATGCTAAAATATCAGTTTTGTCTAAAAAAGGCGGTAGAGCTGTAAATGAAGATTACTGTTCTTATAAAGAAACAAATGATTTCGCCTGTTATGTAGTAGCTGATGGCTTAGGTGGTTATAAAGGTGGTAATTTAGCATCGGATTTAGTTGTAAATAGTTTTTTAGAGTTAAGTCTAAAAAAAGAATCAATTGAGTATAAGGATATAAAGCATAGTATTGAAGAGACAAATACAATTTTAACTAAGGCACAGAAAGAAAATTTTGAACTCAATTCTTCGAAATCTACTTTAGTGGCATTGCTTACGGATTTTAAAAGTGTCAATTGGGTTCATGTTGGTGATAGTAGAATTTACTTTTTTAGAGATGGGCATATTTATCATCAATCAAAGGATCATAGTGTAGTACAAGCACTTGCTGATGCAGGGGAAATTATGGTAGATGAAATAAGATTTCATGAAGACAGGAACAAGTTACTTCGTGCTATTGGACAAAGTAATGATGTTAAATGTACGATAAATGAAAATTCGGTAAACTTACGTTCAGGCGATGTCTTTTTATTATGTACTGATGGCTTTTGGGAATATGTTGATGAAGATAGTATGATAACATCATTAAAGATTGTTACTTCTCCTGAAGAGTGGATTTTAAAATTGGAAAGTGTGCTTAATGAGAGAATAAATGATAATAACGATAATTACACAGCAATTACAGTTTGGTTTAATTAACAAGCAGATGAATATTAAGGAGGTTTTGACTTGCAATTGCATAAATTATGTATGGGATGTATGAGTGATAAGGGAGATAATAAAATTTGCCCACTATGTGGATGGAATGAAAATCTAGTTTCTGAAAATCCAGTTCATCTCCGAGCAGGGACACTTTTATATGATAAGTATATGGTAGGAAAGGTTTTGGGGAATGGGGGCTTTGGCATTACATATCTTGGATGGGACAAGGTTCTAAGTAGAAAAGTCGCTATAAAAGAATATTTACCACAACAATTTTCTACTAGATATGCTGGTGAAAATAATGTAACAATATTTACAAGTGATAATGAGTTGCAGTACAATAGTGGTCTAGAAAAGTTTCTTGAAGAAGCAAAGATACTTGCTAAATTTGGAGATCATCAAAACATAGTTTCTGTTTATGATTTTTTTAGATTAAACAACACTGCCTATATAGTTATGAATTATGTGGATGGAATTACTTTAAAAGAATATCTTAATGCAATGGGTGAAAGTATACAATATGCTAAAGCTTTAGGAATTATTGGACCAGTTATGAATGCTTTAAATTCTGTTCATAAAGTAAACATACTTCATAGAGATATTAGCCCAGGTAATATTTACATGTGTAAAAATGGTCAGATAAAGCTTATAGACTTTGGCGCTTCAAGGCAAGTTGTGGGTGATCTAAAAAGTTTGTCCGTAATACTTAAACCAGGCTTTGCACCAGAAGAACAATATAGGAGTAGAGGTGTTCAGGGACCTTGGACTGATGTGTATGCAGTAGCTGCTACTTTCTATAGAATGTTAGCTGGAGAACCTCCTCAAGAAGCACTTGAGAGATTATCAGAGGATACAATAGAATGGGAAAGCGAGTGCTGGAAAGATGTACCGGTCGATGCTATTGATTGCTTAAAAGTTGCTCTTTCTGTAAGGTCAAAAGATAGATATCAAAGCATTAAAGATTTTTCGAATGAGCTATTTAAAAATGATAATTTATACAATATTATACAGAATAGCTCAGAAGAGCTTGGCTCTGAAGTTGATACAATTGCTAAGGAAATCAATAGAAATAAACAAAAAAATTATATTGATACTAAAGAGGTATCTGCTCTAAACCACGATAATATTGATTTGGATAAAACTGTTATACGCTCTCATAATGGAGGTGCTACAAGTGTAAATGTTCCCAATGAAGGGACTATACATATAAAAAATAGTGATACAAATCCGGAACCAATGGATGTAGTGGTGCTTTGCTCGCGTTGTGGTGAGAAATTGTATGAAAATGAAATGTACTGCAGTAACTGTGGTAATAAGGTTATTTCTCAGATTGAAAGTCCTAAAAATGATATAAGCACTAAAATGGATTCAACAATATTAAACGAAAGTAATGCTAATGAAGATTCAACAATATTAAAGGAAAGTAATGCTAATGAAGATTCAACAATATTAAAGGAAAGTAATGCTAATGAAAATTCAACAATATTAAAGGAAAGTACAGAGTTACCCAAATCGGTAGTTAAGGTAAATATGAGTAGAAGAAAGAAATATATTATATTTTCATCTATTTCTTTACTTATAATTTTGGGAATCATTTCAATAAGATTTGTGCTAATAGGAGATGGAGGAAGCCAAACAAAAGCTGTTAATAGTACTAATAAAGCAACAGATTCTGTAAAAGTAAAATCAAAAGAAGTTATTCGAACAATTTCTAAAGAAGAAGCAATCAACATTGCAAGTAAAATAGTAGGGGAGCTACCTAAGGGCTATCATTTAGATTATGATAGCATACAAAAGATTGATAATAAAGAATATCATATGATACATTTTTATGAAACTATAATAGATAACCAGCAAACAGGAGCTTCTCATAAAGCAACATGTGAATGGTATTATATAGATATTAGTGATGGCAACATATATAGAATGGATACTGCCACAGGTAAGTTAGTAAAAGTTACTGAAAAGTGGAGTGGACAATTAAAGAAGCAGCAAATAGTATATTCAAAATATACTAATGATAAATTTGGATTTTCAATAGATTACCCTAGTGACCTCTTGACAAAAGTAATGCCTCTTAGTCAGAATGGAAGTATTTTTTCTTCAAAAGATGACAGTGTAAAACTTACTGTATCAGGGAAAAATAATGTGTCAAATCAAAATGCAAAATCAGTTTACAACGATGTAATTAAAGAACATAGCGATGCACTTTATAAAACCCAGCAAAACAACTGGTTTGTGGTATCTTGGATTGATGGAGACAAGATATATTATGAGTGGTGTACAGTAGGAAGCGGTTCTATTAATACATATATTGCTGCATTCCCAGAGAGTCAAAAGAAATACTTTGAATTAGTCCTAAACCATCTTAATTCTAGTTTCAAGAATCCTGGTGTTGGGAAGTCACATTAGATGAATTATCAAATATAAATTTATGCAAAATTAATGGAGTAAAACTAACAAAAGGTCTACGTTATTCCGTTCCAGAGGTTAAAATCCATCTTTCTCGGCCAAGATCAAGGGCTCTAGCAATTATGTTAGAGCCCTTTTAATATGTAGAAGAGATAATACATCATCATTATCAGGTAGAATTACTATATTAGTTCCAGTTAAAGAAGCAACATTCACTAATTTTAATTTTAATAAATTTTTGAACCCCCTAATCTTTCGCTGTAGTTTTGCAAAAAAATCTTAAATTATTACGAGAAATTTTTAATTATAGTAATATTGTAACTAAATATTAGATATGTAATTAGTTTAAATCATTGATATATAAGGGTTTATAGGTAAATTACTTACTACATTACAAATTTATCATAGGGGGTATGCAACGTATTAGAGTTTTTAAATTTTAATTCTCACTTGTATAAGAAATTTTTATATTCTAATGTAGATATCATAAGGGTTTGGGATGATTACAAGAGGTGACAATGAATTAGAATAAATTATAATGTAAAGGTAGTTTATAGTGCTAATAAAAACTATACCGACACAAGTGGGAAACCCATTTGGATTAATATAGCATGTTATTCATTTATTATAATATTTGTTAAGTAAATGTTTACATTTAATTTGTATAAATGATTGAGTTGTTTTAAATAGTGTGGTAAAATATTATTAAGTGGTAGTACCATAGTACCACTTGATAATATTTTTAGATAAATTAATTGGACCAATTTTTATACAATGGTATTTTAGAAGAATTTAAATACAAAATGGTTATATCAAAAAAACTATTTAATAATGTAAAAGCGTAAAGGAGAGGGAAAATATGAAAATTCTGTTATGTGTAAAACAAGTTCCAGATGATTCTATTGAAATTCATTTGGATAATAAGACAAAAAAGCCTAATTTCAATGGAATCACTATGGTAGCAAATGCATTCGACACATATGCATTAGAGTTAGCAGTTCGTTTTATGGAAGCTAATGGAGGAAGTGTTAGTGTATTAACTGTTGGAGCAGAGGATTCTTTAAATACATTAAAAAATTGTCTTGCTGTAGGAGCTAAAGAAGCATTTTCTGTAAAAGATGATTTATATGCAGATTTAGACGCTAATTCCACAGCTGATGTTTTGGTAGATGCTATTCATAAAATTGAAAAAGACAAAGGTGAAAAATTTGATTTAATTCTTTGTGGAAAGGAATCAACAGATGAAATTACTGGTCAGCTAGGAGCAATACTTGCTGAAAAATTGAAGTCAAGTTTTGTTAGTAGCGCAATTGAAATCAATTTGAAAGATGGTGGTATGGAAGTTCATCAAGAAACTGAAGAAGGATATAATGTAGTTTCTTTAGAATCTCCAGCTGTAATAACAGTAAGTAAACCAAATTATGATCCACGTTATCCTACTATTAGAACCAAGATGGCAAGCCGTAAGGCAGTCATTCCAACTTACTGCGCAGCAGAAATTGGAGAGGTAAAACAAGCAAAAGTACGTATCATTGAATATGTTGAACCTCCTAAGAAAAAGGCAGGTATTAAAATTAAGGAAAAAGACGCATCGTTAGCAGTAATTGCTGCTATAGAGCAAATGAAAAAAGATAAGACAATCTAATTAAGGGGGAAAATGAAGTATGAAAGTGTTATTGTTTATTGAAACATATGGAGAAAAAGTATTAGGCGGAAGTCTTGAATTAATTAGTGCAGTAAAAGCATTAGATGCAGAAGGAACAGCGCTTATAGTAGGTAACAGGGCTGCGGCAGATACTGTAGCAAATCTCGGAATTCCAGTTATTTTTGTAGAAACTGCTACAGACTGTGATACTTTGACAGAAGTATTATCAGAAACTGTTAAGCAGCAAAACCCAGATATCGTACTACTCGCAAATACAACACTAGCTAAAGATATTGCACCACGTATTGCAGGACGTATGGACCTAGGATGTGTAAGTGACGTAATAGGAATAAATAAAACTGATGGTAAAGTTATATACACAAGGCCGGCTTATGGTGGTACTATTTTAGAACATATTGAAGTAGAAGGTACAGCAGTAGTTACAGTAAGAAATGGAAGCTTTTCAAAACCTGAGGCTGCTTCAAATGCAGGCGTTACTGAGAAGAAAATAGAAATTCCAGCGAGTGTCGTTAAGGTAAAAATTGTCGATACAGTAAAAGAAATGTGTGAAGCTGTAAATTTAGAAGAAGCACAAGTTATTGTTTCTGGTGGACGTGGAATGGGAAATATAGAAAATTTCCAACTTGTTGAAGAATTAGCACGTGTACTTGGTGGTGTAGTAGGTGCAACAAGACCACCAATTGAGAGTGATTGGGTTTGTCGTACACACCAAGTTGGACAATCAGGAAAGATTGTAGCACCAAAACTTTATATTGCATGCGGTATTTCTGGAGCAACACAACATACATCTGGAATGTCAGGTTCTAAATATATTGTGGCAATTAATAAAGATGAAGAAGCTTCAATTTTTGATATCGCAGATATAGGTATTGTTGGAAATGTACTTGAAATTCTTCCAGTTATGATTGAAGAAATGAAGAAAGTAAAAGCAAAATAAAGGTTTTTTATTCATTAGAATATAACAGCTTTACCATTTGGTAAAGCTGTGCAAGCATGATGTACATTTATTTAAATGTTCATAAAACAAATATTGAGTAAATGTTTACATTTAATTTGTATAAATGATTGAGTTAGTTTAGATATTGTGATAAACTTAAATAAAGTGGTCGTACCATAGTACCAATAAATAATATCTAGTAAGAAAAAGTTTAGAAAGGAAGGATTATTATGGTTAAGTATAATCAATTGACAGAAGAATTAATCTTACAATTACAGGGGGCAGCTCCAGGACATATTTTAACAGGTGATGACATCAATGAAGATTATTCTCATGATGAAATGCCTATTTATGGGACAAAAGCTCCACAAGCTGTATTTATGGCACACTCTACAGAGGAAGTTGCTGCAGTAGTGAAGATATGTAATGAAAATAAGATACCAGTAACTCCAAGAGGAGCAGGAACAGGACTTGTTGGAGGAGCAGTTCCACTACTCGGAGGAGTTTTAATTGATCTTACAAAGATGAATAAAATACTTTCTTATGATTTAGAAAATTTTGTTGTTCATGTTGAGGCAGGAGTACTTCTCAAGGATCTTGCAGATGATTGTGCAAAACAAGGATTATTATATGCTCCAGATCCTGGTGAAAAGTCGGCTTGTTTAGGTGGAAATGTTTCAACTAATGCAGGTGGAATGAGAGCTGTTAAATATGGTGCAACACGTGATTATGTACGTGCAATGACAGTTGTTCTTCCATCAGGAGAAATTACTAAATTTGGAGCTAC
>NZ_CALEVF010000363.1 GCF_937920395.1 uncultured Clostridium sp.
CTGTTTAATTTTCAAAGACCAATTTGTTTGTCATCATGTGACGACTTCTACTATTCTAACAGTTCTCTAATCATTTGTCAATAGTATTTCACTCTTTTAAATCAAGTTTTTTACTATAACAATTAATTTTTCATTGCAAAACAGCAGCAACATTTAATATTTTATCATAATTGTTTTTATCCGTTTTACATTATATATTATTTAAGACAAAGTAAGTACACAATAATCTTATTTTCTTACTTATTCTACGTTTTTCGTATGCTGATACACTAGGCTTAGTATACAAGCGCATTACTATAAACTAAGATGTATCCCTCCAACATAAAGAATTTTTCTACTAATATCAACTATAATTAAGCTATAATTTAGATTATATTTAACCAACTAAATGCTTTTTATCTTATAAAAAACCATGTGATCTCTCCATTCACCATTAATGTATAAGTATTTTTCACTTATTCCAAGTTCCTTAAACCCGCAGTTTTTTAGTACTCTTTGTGACTTTTCATTATCTATTAAAGTAGTAGCTTCAACTCTATGTAATTCTAGTTCCTCAAAAGCATATGCTACTACAAGTTTAACGGCCTCTTTCATATATCCCTTATTTTGTTCTTTCTCATCCATAGAATAACCTATAAAGGCATTCTTAAATACACCAATAATTATATTTGATATTCTTATTTTACCAATAAGTTTCTTATCCTTATATATTCCAAAATTAACACCAACACCATTTAAAAATTGTTTATACCCCTCTGTTAAAGTACGTTTTTGATTATCTAAATTATAAAACGACTCATCCCTAGAAGGTTCAAACTTACTCAAATATTGTCTGTTTCTTAAATGAAAATCTAACACTTCTTGTGCATCGCTAGGAACCAATGCCCGAATTCTAATGTTTTTCCCTTTAATGTCTAAGTCTCTCCTTAATAAATTCTTATTAAACGTAAAAGCATTTATACCAAACATTACTTCTGATTGATAATCAGATTTATTTATCACACTGTCAGTTATTATCCCCTCTAGATCAAATCCTAAATCAGTAAAAGCACTTACATTTATACTTTCCTCAGCAATAACATTAACTTTATTTATTCCCATGTTTTTAAACAAAATATTTAGCATAAGATTTAATGTATCTTTTAAATACTCATAACTACCATTGGTATGTTTATGAAATTTCAATCTAAATTGACAAAACTTGTTTTCTTTATCTAACTCTACTATAAATATTCTTCCTAATATAATATAATTATTATCTTTTATAA
This sequence comes from uncultured Clostridium sp., assembly GCF_937920395.1. GTDB lineage: Bacteria > Bacillota > Clostridia > Clostridiales > Clostridiaceae > Clostridium_AD. The sequence goes on from NZ_CALEVF010000363.1 coordinate 1,269, forward strand.
TATACTCTCGCTCGTTACCTTTTAAAGCTTCTAGATTAACATACTTACCTTTGTTCATTTTTAACCCCTTTGTCTACAATAATAGTAATTTAGATCATAAATATGTTCATTAACAAAAATAACAAAAGGTGATTGAAATTCCACCCTTTTTATTACTTATAATTAAATTATAAAATATTAGCGTTTTTAATTAAATCCTTAATCACTTCACCACCGATTATCAATCCCGCTACTGGTGGGACAAACGATATACTACCCGGAATCTGTCTTTTCATAGCACATTTTTTTGAACCACCTGTACATATACAACCTTCTTTACAGGTTAAAACCTCGTCCTTTGGTTTTATAGGCACTTCCTGGGAATAAACCACCTTTAATTTGTTAATATTTCTCTTTCTAAGTTCCTGCCTCATAACTCTCGCAAGCGGGCATATTTTTGTATCATAAATATCTGCCACTCTAAATAAAGTTGGATCTAATTTATTACCGGTTCCAAGACAGCTGATAATATTAATGTTATGTTTCGTACAGTATTCAACCAAAGATAGTTTTGAAGCAACTGTATCAATAGCATCCACTACATAATCTGTATCTTCAGTAATTATATCTCCCATATTATCTGCTGTAACAAATGTTTCATGAGTAACAACTTCACACTTAGGGTTTATTTCGAGTATTCTATCCTTCATTACTAAAACTTTACTTTTACCTATAGTTTTGTGTGTAGCATGTATTTGCCTATTTAAGTTTGTTAGACATATTGTATCATCATCTATTAATACTATCTTTCCAACTCCTGATCTTACTAACGCTTCGACAGTATAACTTCCAACTCCACCTATCCCAAATACTACTACCTTACTCTCTTTTAACTTGTTTAAACTATCCATACCTATAAGTAACTCTGTTCTTGAAAATGCATGCTGTGGCATATGTTTTTTCTCCTTCAAAATATATTTTATCGTAAATGTTTTATACTTTTTATTGCTTTCGTATTTATTAATTAATAATAATTTTATATCATCATCTAATTATACCCCAAATAGTTATAAAGGCCACGCATATGCGTGG
>NZ_CALEVF010000364.1 GCF_937920395.1 uncultured Clostridium sp.
TTTTCATTTTCTTGATCTTGAGTACTTTTTATTATTATAATTGGGTCCATTTCCATGCCTCCTTTCTTTACTTTATAACACTAATTAGAGCACTATAAAGTAAAGAAAGTTACAATTTATTTGATTATTCTTTATTACATTTGAAAATTACTTTGCTTTATCTATTTCACACACTTATTTATTATCTTTTTTATCAACTAATCGGCGGCAAAAGTTCAATTCTGTTAACCACCAGGTTTATTGCTTCCACTAGATGCATAATATCAAGGTTTACTTATATTAATTTTAATTTAATCATTATCATTATAAGTAAGTTGTTTTTTTACATCATCACTCAAACATCTAATAATATCACGTCTAGTAATCGCTATAGGTTATATTTTACAACAATTTAATCGAAAAAATTGTTGTGTTTTGTTGTGTTTTGCTGTATTTTAGATAATAAAAAGGAAGTGTGGAAATATGTATAAAATTACACTTAAATTACAACAGATGAGAAATCTTAAGCATATGACACAAAAGAGATTAGCATTTTTAGCAAATATATCCCAAGGCCATATTAGTGAGTTAGAAACAGGTAATAAAAGTCCTACATTAAAAACTGTGGAAGGTCTAGCTGATGCACTTAAAACCTCCCCATGTGATTTATTAGAGGTAGATACCTTTAAAAATGAGAATAAAATAAGGTTAAACTGGAAGCGGCTAGAGAAGTAGGTGTAAATCTTACGAGGCTTACAAAATAAATTTATAATAGAATATTAAAAGTGAAAGAAAATAGCATAGCGTATTTGTTAGACTTCTTTAAAAAGCAAAGTGAAAGTAACACAACTGTAAATGTGTTACTTTCACATTGGCCATATTGCTCATTCCTTTAAAAATTTATTTTGAATGTAACATGACGTTGACTTGTAACATTGAATGTATCATAACGATCAAAATTCATTGCATAAAAAAAAGAAGGTGTTAACCCTCTTTTTATCTTTTAAAGTTAATGATAATGTCCTTTGCAACTTGCAACATAGATATTTTCATCATCAATACTATATATAAGTCTATGAACATCTGTTATTCTTCGGCTCCAATAACCGACCAGCTCATGCTTTAATGCTTCTGGCTTTCCTAAACCTTCATTTCCGTTTCTTTCAATATCTTTTATAAGTTCATTAATTTTTCTTAATATTTTTTTATCCTCTGACTGCCAATATATATAATGCTCCCATGATACCTCTGAAAAAATCTTATTCATCAAGAAGTTCCTTTCTAATTCCCTTTCCCATTTTTAATTGGTTAATAGATTTCAATAGTTCATTATAGTAAGTTGGATCACTTCTAACGTACAAATTTTCCATAAGGTTATTATATGCTGATTCAGATAACATAACTACGTTATCACCACGTTCGCGAGTAATAATAATGGTTTCAAAATCTTTTGTAGCTTTGTCACAATAATTTTTAAAATTCTGTCTTGCGTTCGAGTAACCTATAGCGATCATAAAATCACCTCCATGCATATATTGTACACTACTTTGTACAATATATGCAAATAATAATAATTGGGAATGATATTGATATTCTGAATATATTATAAAACAGTTATTTAGACCATCTGATTATTTTTTTGAAGTTTAGCATACATAGTTTCTTGCTGCTTCGTTGTAAATTGAAAATATATTAATGTATTTGTCACAGATTTATGGCCCAAATAGTATTGCAATTCTTTTATATCAATTTCGGATTCTGCCAAATGCACCGCAGCCGTATGTTTTAAGGTATGGAAATGATATTTTTCTATATCGCTTATTTTAGCTAAATGACAATATTTCTTCATCAAAACATCTAAAGTCTTACGAGAAATCGGTTTTTTCTCCTGGCTTAAAAACAAAACTTGCTGATTATCACAAATCTCATTTTGCCTAATATATTTATTTAAAATTTTTATTGTCTCTTGATCCAATCTTATGGTGTTATTATTGCTCCCCTTAAGCCTGTGACAATACATTTCTCCTCTTGTCTTATTATAATCCTCTAAATGTATTAACCCAACCTCAGAAGCTCTTAAAGCACATCTGTATGCTATTCTAAAAATAGCTAGGTTCCTTAATGCGTGTATGCTATTATCTTTTTCTATAAATTTAAAAACATTTTTCATTTCCAACTGGGTAAGATATTTTACTTTCTCTTCATTTTCTTTCATCATAATTTAAGCACCTCATTTCAAAAGATAGACCTTTTAACTATTATGTCCAACTTTAAAATACCATGTTAAGTACCGATAATGCAAGTCTTAATCCACTTTCATAAAAGTATAATAGTATAAGTTGGACATTACATTAACCAAATATCTATTTAGTTAATATTGATTCAATAAAAAAAGAAGGTATTAACCCTCTCTTATATAATCTATCTATCTTTCTTTCCATATCATATAACTTGTTGATACATATAATAATATTAAAAGTAAAAAATAAATATTCTTTGAAATTTGAAATAAATAATTTTTATATGATTAAGAGAAAACCATTCTTATATCTCTTCCACCCAATCAGAGTAAAGTATAAGATTTATCATAAAAACTAATTTAAAGTCCATAAGTAAAGTTTGCGTTACTGAAAAGGGCAAATGTACCAATAAAGGCGTATCACCTTGTTGATGCGCCTTTATGAGAATTATGACATATTCCAGTTAGGACTAATTGACTTTAGAAACGTATCGATTTTATTAGTGTTCAATCCACCTCTTATAACTCTATAATATTCCCCATTAATAATTACAGGAGAAACAAAAGTTATTTCCATTACTTTTTTATCATTATCATAAAATACTGCTGAATGTATCCAACCTGTTGATTTAGAGTTTCCCACTTTTTTTATAACATAGCCATTTAGATAACCCATAAATTCCTTGATTTTTTGCTTATCTTCAAGCATTAATGGTTTATTTCGCCCACCCCTACCATCATAAAATATTATTTTCGTAATATTATCAATATTTATGTTTGTCACATCATTTATTTTTTTTCCCGTAAATCTAACGAATAAAAAACTTAATATTACAATTCCAATTAATATTATCAGTACCTTTTTTAACATTATATATATTCCCCCTTCTATAATAATTACAGTTAACATAGATATTTTTCTTATTGTAATATGTAAAAACATAACATATAATGATATTTATGGCAATTTAGTTTTTTTTTACAATATGTAACTAAATTTAAACCGAAATAATGATGGGGAGTGATTTATTTATGAATAAAAAGATTAAAAACCTACTAAGTACACTTTTATTAACAATTTTTATTTCTAGTATCGGCAATTATGCAACAGGTGTACAAGCCTCCGCTATTGACAATATATCCACGATTAGCACAATAGCTAAAAATACGCCAAAATATTTACTTGGAAATACTAGTGAAGATTGGAATGCTGTTTCAATAATAAATAATAGGCCACTTTATGATTTTAATAACAAGTTAATTGCATATAGTGTAGATTTAAAGAATAAAATAAATGATGAAAAAGCATACGTAATTGTTAGTGTAAATGAAGAGGATGAACCAATTATAGAGTTTGCCATAGGACATTTTTCTCCATATGATAAAGTGGATGAGAATTCACAAACTTGCATTTATGATGGTGTTTTAAGTTATTATTCAAAGCAAATCCAGGCTTCAACCACAAAATATTATGACATAAATAAAAACTATGAATTAGGAGATTTAGCAGCTCAAGATCTTATATCTTCTTCTAAAAACAAACGTTATACTTCATTAAATCCAATTAAGTCAAAAGAAACAAGAAATAAATTAATGTCAACCAATAATATCAATAATGCGGATGTTTCAAATACAAAAGCAATAATAAACAATCTTGCAACTGCAAGTACGAGTAAAATATTAAGTGTACCAAGATATCAATGGTATAAAGGATGTGCACCTACTTCCGCTGCCATGGTAATTAAATATAATTATTCTTCTTCTTATGTTTCAACTGTTAGTTCAACTACTTTAATTGCCAAATTAGCAACTAATATGTATACAAACTCTGCTGGAAGTACATATACTACTAATTTACCTAGTGGTGTAATTGCTACCATGGTTGCTTATGGTGTATCGTCACACTGTTACAATGATACCTCCGGTTCTGGAAAGGCTGGAAATACATTTGCTGAGTATTGTTCAGAAATTAATAGTAATAAATCACTAGAAGTTAGTTTATTTGGTAATACTACCCCCACTACAGCTTATCCTTCTGGTTTTGGCGATCACAGTGTGGCAGGAATAGGTTACTCTACTTATAATGGCAGCTATGAAATTGTTAACGATACATCAGTTTCTGATGGTGCTATATATTGTAATTATAATAGTTCTTCATTTGGAACCCCCTGGTATACTTATTTCCATTAGTATGTAACCTTTTTCTTCTAAATAAAACCTATATTGAGTATAAGAAAGTTATTCCTGATTTTTTCCCTTTTCAAGTACATCTAATTACACACAAAAAAACTACATCATAGAGAACAGTCCTATGATGTAGTTTTTTTGTGTAGAATACTTGTAGCATATCTATTACCTATTCCTTAAAAATAGAGATAGATAAATATATTAAATTAATGTCGGATGAAGAATACTTATTCCAGAGTAGAAAAGGCGGAAATAAGCCCATTAGTAGAGTCCAGGCATATCGAATACTTAATAATGCAGCTAAGCATGTTAGACTTCAAGAAGTAGGCACTCACACCTTAAGAAAGACCTTTGGCTATTGACATTATAACCAAAATAAAGATGTTGCATTACTTCAACAAATATTTAATCATTCCTCACCTAGTGTTACTTTAAGATATATTGGAATTAATGAAGATATAAAAGATAAGAGCATAGAGAATTTCTATCTATAGCGGGACCAGTTCCCCTTTATTAACCCCTATTATCTCCTAGATAATTATATTATTAATTTAAATTTCAAGTTTTTATTCTTTTTTAGAGGATTCTTTTGTTGTAGTATAGAATGCATAATAACAAAAGTTAAACTAAAGTTATTATGTGAGGTGACCAATATGAGCAAAGCAAGAAATTTAAATTTATCTTTAAAAGAATTAATATACATAGCAGTAGCAATAAATGAAAATACACTTGAGAATAAAATCAGATTAAAAGACGAAAAAATACCTACCGATAAATTTATTAGAAAGTTTGGAATTAACAGAAAAGATTTTTCAGAAACTATAAAGTTGATTGAGATAAATTATAATAAGTCGACTTTTTTATATGATGTGCCCGATTCCATAAAAGGTACTGAGCCAGTTGCAAATAAAGGTTTTAACGAAAGTGAAACTCTTGTTATTAATAAAAGTGTAACAAAAGTTAATAATATAAAAAATTCAGGAAATACATCAATTGATAAAAAAAACAAAAATGAAACTTCTGTTATTATAAAAAATATAAAAGAAGAAGTTCAAGAATTTAGTAACATAAAAATAGAAATTAATGAGATGCTTGAATGGTACAGAAATCAAAAAAATATTATAGATGTTGAGATACCAATTATAAAAATAAATTCGCAAAAATTTAAAAATGAACAGGCAATTACTAGAGGTGTAAAATTGTACCTAAGTGCATTTAATACATTTAAAGATTTCTGTTTAGAAAATGGGCAGTACAAAATGCAAGATTTGATTTCAATGGCATTGATTGAGTATGCAGACAAATATAAATAATTCAAATAATAGATTTTATAAGTTAAATCTTCAGCAAGCAAAATATTAAAATAAGTAGAACATATTTTAATATTTTGCTTGCTGAAATTCTTCTCCAACCTCATCTTTTTCATTGTCTTTCCAACCCAATAATCCATTTTCTAAATTTTTAAATGTCATTCCACCATCTTTACCATCATATTTTCTTTGCTCATAATTATTAAAGGTGCCAGTTTTAGTTTTGGCTTTAGGTTCTTGATAATCATTTAAGATAGCTCCAAGCATCCAACCGATAACACTACCAATTTTATCTACATCTTGAGCTAAAATATATTTTTCTTTTATTATATTTATATCTCCTTTAGCAGCATCTAGTATAGCTTTAGCGTCTAAACTTGTTATATTCTCTTTGAATATAGCTTTAATTTCATTTATAGGTCTTATAGCGTATTTTTCTTCTTCAACTTTACATTCTATAGTTGCACAGGTCTCATCTATAGGCTTTATATTTGCTTGATTAGCCTTTATATAAAATTTCAATTTTGTAACCTTACCTTTAATTTTAGATTCCTCATACTCAAACGAAATATCACTACTTCCATTTATTTCTTCATATGCAGGTTTTAATACACATCGTTTGAAATCTGCATACCTTTGATAACTTTTAGGACACTCAAGTTTAGTTCTAAGTTCATCTAAATTGTCAACTCGCCAACCAGTCCCATTTTTACTGCTATTTTCATAGCTTTTCAAGTAATAATAAAGCCGTTTACTGTAAATATTATTAAAATTCAATGTATATTTTAATTTATAAAAACACGCTTTTTTCGCACTTAACATAAGTGTTTTTAATTTTTGTCCTAATTCGAGTGATATTTTGCTCTCACCATCAATGTAATCAATACTTGAAAACCATGAAAAATAAATTCTATGTTCTTTATTATCTTTGTTTTTTGTAGATAATGAAAATCCTTTGCCTTCAAATGTTGCAACTGCTTTTTTTAAATCTCTATAAATATTGCTTTTATCTTTTATGTTATATAATTTACCATATTTAGCTACATCAATTTGATATTCAAGTTTTCCATCGTCTTCGATAGAAGCAAAAACCATATCTACGATATCATTTTGTTTTTTTGTTAGCTTAAATCGTGCTTCAATTATTGCTTCTGGTCTTCTTCCAATTAATTCTCCACCTTTTTTATTTTCCATTACTTGTATTACCTCCAATGCCTAATATAGGTATACATTACCATGTGTAAAGTGTAAAGTCAATATACGCTTTACACCGACATTCCTTACACCCCTACCGACATTCCTTACACCTCTTACCGACATTCCTTACACCTCTTACCGACATTCCTTACACCTCTATGTCCCTCAAACCTTTGATATGGCTTGTCTTGCAGATTCCTACTATACCTTTACTATACTCTTTACTATACTCTTTACTATACAACAACTGTAGTTGTTGTATTTTTATAGTTCTAAATCTTCTCTTTTATTTCTTCTTGAGATCCTCTCAGTTTCTTTTTCATCTTTTAATTTTTGTTGAACTTCAGACATTAAATTATTTTTTTCTAATGTACTAGTCATTATTTTATATTCTTTTATTAAACCTAATACATTATCATTTAACTTTTTATGATCTTTTTTTAATTTATTGTATTTATTTAAAGTTTCTTTATATCTTGTGTTATAACTTAAATTATTTCGTTCCAGTAATGTATTAACTCTTTTTAATTCATTCAAAGAGTTCTCATTTAGCACTTCTTTTTTAGCTAAATCTATTATTTTATTATA
>NZ_CALEVF010000365.1 GCF_937920395.1 uncultured Clostridium sp.
CACTACTTGTAATGCTTTATGGACAAATTAGAGTATTTATGGTTATGTCAAGAGACGGGTTACTTCCAAAGATTTTTTCAAAGGTACACCCAGTTCACAAAACTCCTACCCTTTGTACAATAATAACAGGTAGTATTGCTGGTATAATGGCTGGATTTTTACCATTAGATGAAATAATAAAATTATGCAATATAGGTACATTATTTGCATTTGTTTTAGTATCTATTGGAGTTATAGTACTTAGGAAAACTATGCCTAATATTGAAAGAAAATTCAGGTGTCCATGGGTACCCGTTCTACCTATCATTTCTGCGGCTGCTTGTATTTATTTAATGTCAGCCTTACCACTAGTAACATGGATTAGGTTTGTAATTTGGTTATTAATTGGAATAGTAATTTACTTCTTGTATAGTAGACATCACAGTTTACTTCAAAATGAAAAATAAATATCAAAGTTTTAAAATAAAGTAGACAACCTTTTGGTAGTCTACTTTATTTTTGTAGTTCATAAAAATGGCATATAAAACATTGATGAATTTAGCTCTTGCGATATTTTGAGTAGCTACTAAGTTTTTATTGTGTTAAGGTATAAATTGAAATTACTAAATCGTTTTAAAGAATTTGTATCTTTTTTTATAAACTCCCAAGTATCTTTATATTCACCATTAATTATAAACTCTGGATTATTCATAAATTCGATAAAACTAATAGGGCTAGCGATAAATCTATCTTCAAATTTCTCAGCATACTCACGTTTTTCAACCGCGTTAACACTTTGCCTATTATGAATTACATGTTCCAAATTAGAAGAAAAGAAATATACCCGATAATTTAAATTCGCATATACTATATTGGTGGCTGCTAATTTACTGAGAATTTGTGATTTTTGTTTATTACGTTTTTTTATATTATCTACATTTCTCGCATATATATTTTGCGTATTATATTCAATGCTATCCGTATTCTTTTGCAGTATTTGCTCATCATTAATAAATGCACCATCCGTATCTACTAAATGAATTACACTGAAAATATCACTTTTCTTATACATGTCACTAGTTATAAACTCTTTTATATAATGCGTGATTTTCGTATAAATATTACTTGCATTAACTCCATTTTGAGTTGTTACATCACCATTAATAACTTTGAACCTCACTATTTTGTTTCTCTCAATTATTTTGGATAAAATCAATGCAAATGAATTTCTGTCAGTTATTCCTTCAACTATAAATAAAACTATTTTTTTACTCTTCATAAAGAATATCACCAGCTTTTCTAAAGGCATGTGCAATTTCAAAACTATTAGTTTCTTCATATACACACTCATTAAGCCCACCCAAATCAACACCACGAAGATATACATTTCGAAGATTATTATTACTTTTTATATTAGTTATTCTTATAAATCTATTTTGAGGATTCGTTGTACTAAACACCAATGATTCTTTTTCTAACATTTCAAGTGGTCGTAAGTTATGTGACGTAAATATAAATTGCCCTTTTCCTTCTTGCTCTATTATTTTTAATAATTCACCTAACAAATACTCAAATATACCAGCATCAAGTTCATCAACAATTAAACAAATTGATGGGTTATTATACATTGATATTAATGTACTTAAAATAGAAATTATCTTTTTTATGCCCTCAGATTCATATTTCAAAGGAATCTTTATATCTTTTTTAATAGAAAGCAATTGTATTCTTATTACTTCTTTCTCATTCTTATATAACTCATTTCCTAAATTATTAATCTCTAATTGTAAGTTAGGGATAATAGTACCTAACACCACATTCAGTTGTTTTATAATTTTTGTAGCTATATTATACCTCTTTTTATCTATATTGGATGTACCTAATAAGTTAATTGCAATATCTCCACTAGTTACGCCCTCATGATCCTCCATTCTAAAACTTAATGGCATATAATTAAGGCTTATAGTCGCTGAATGCTCATTTGTTATTACAAACAAATTTACTCTAGCAAAATGCTTAATGACATTAATAATATTAAAATAATCAGGACACATAGAATTACTTTTAAAAATTTCTTCTAAACTATCATTAAAAATAAAAGAGGTTTTTTCTTTAATTGATAATCTTTTACTAACTTCAAGATTAAATTCATTTTCTTTATTATTTCTTATTAACTCACTATAACGAGCTTTGGGCAATATATATGTATCCTTTAAATCTATAAGATATTCAATTATATCAATTTTTCTTTTTTTATTATCTTCATTTATTTGAGAATAGCTTAGCTTTTCATTATACAACTCAGCTCCCCCATCTTTTCGTCTTAACGACATCTGGTAATATACTAATAACTTTTGTTCTTTCATTTCAATGTAAAAAGCAAATTTCAAAGTAGCTACATCTTCTAATTCATTTATATAATTTTTAATATCATCCGGCAATTTTTCACCGCTTGCTATTGTTTTAAATAACTTAAAAGCTTCTACTATAGTTGTTTTACCTGAACCATTTTGTCCATAAATTCCAATTATATCTGATTTACCACTATAATATTTTTTTTGTCTATAAGCAGACAACTCAATAATTCCCTTTTGAATGTTTTTAAAACCTTCGATTTCAATACTTTGTATTCTTATAATTGTTTTTGTCATAAACCCAACTCCTATATTCTTTAAATCATATGCTTGCCACAATAAAATACTAATAGTTTTCACATAATTGATACAAATTGTATCTTTATATGTATTTAATTATATTATATCACCTTCAAATATTATTATTCATTATACCCTTAATTAGTATAATAAAAAAAGTTTATGTTTTATTAAAGGATATTATGTATTTATACAGAATATATTACAGATCACGTTTACAGAGGAGGCCATAATGAAGAAAGTTAAAAATATTACATCATTTGCTCTTGCTTTACTACTTGCAAGCTCAATAAGTATTACAAGTACGCCTGCACAGGCTAAGGTACTTATATACACAACAAAAATCACTCAATCAGCAGCAAGTAAAAACAAGCTTACAGGGACTAATATCGTAAACTATGCAAAAAAATTCATTGGCATACCATATAAATATGGTGGAATTACCACGGCTGGTTTTGATTGTTCTGGTTTTACTATGTATGTGTATAGGAATTTTAAAGTAACTCTACCACGCATTGCATCATCACAAACATTAAAAGGAAATGTCGTTAAAAAATCTTCCCTTAAGACAGGAGATTTAGTTTTTTTTGGAAAACCTATATCTCATGTTGGTATTTATGTTGGAGATGGAAAGTTTATACATTCACCCAAAACTGGGTCATCAATTAAAATTTTAGATTTAAAATATATGCCTAATTATAATACAGCCAGAAGAATAACGAGTAACTAGAGAAATATATATAAACAATGTTGTGTCTAGCTTAGGTACCATATCTGCTCTAATATCTCGATACTTTGGGCTTATCATTTTATTTTTTTGTGGTAGATTAAGCCAAAGTTGAACCCCAAGCATTCTATTTGATGATTTTGGCATTTCCTGATGAAGTATACCACCACCTGCTGTCATCCATTGACAACATCCATCTAATATACTTCCCTTATTACCTAAACTATCTATATGCTCAATATCTCAACTTATAAGATAAGTAACTGTTTCTATTCCCCTGTGTGGATGCCATGGGAAGCCTTTGGTATAATCATTAGGATTTGTTCCTGTTACTACTTTGTGTATTCCCCTTGTTTTCATAATAATTTACCTCCCTAATTAAACCTAATTTATTTTTCATTTTTTTCTTCAAGATTTCTATATTTTTTAATTAACTCTTGCTTAACAATCCAAAGTTCGTGAGATAAATCAACAAAATACTTGTGAGGATTAGAAAACCTCTTAACTTCATCCCATATGCTATCTACTTGCTTTTTACAATAAGCTCTAATTTCTTCTATCGTTGGTAATGTGTATATACACTCTCCATTAATAAATATTGGCACTTGAAGTTTTTTAGCATAAAAATTAGTAATCTTTTTCTTCTTCCAAGTAAGAACTGGATCAAAAATTCTATATGGGGCTGTTTCATTTATAACATCACCTGCCAATGTAATAACATCAGCAATTGCCTTGTGCGTATTTTTATCATATAATCTCCAGCACATTTTATATCCTGGATTAATGATCTTTTCTTCATTTTCGCTCAATTTAATTCTTGGAACAACTACTCCCTCTTCTTCCACCGCCACCAGTTTATATACACCACCAAATACTGGTTCTGATTTTGCTGTTACTAACCTTTCGCCAACACCAAATATGTCTATTTTAGCATTTTGATTTAATAATTCAGTTATAATGAACTCATCTAAACTATTAGAAGCCACTATTTTGCAATCTATTAACCCTGCCTCGTCTAGCATAATTCTTACTTTTTTCGAAAGATAAGCAAGATCTCCACTATCAAGTCTAATTGCCTTTAACCTTTTTCCAATTGGCTCTAGAACATCTTTGGATACCTTAATAGCATTTGGTATACCACATGTTATAACGTTGTATGTATCAACAAGTAATGTACATGTATCTGGGTAAGTTCTTGCATATGTTTCAAAAGCTTTATATTCGTCTCCAAAAAATTGTACCCGTGAATGTGCCATTGTTCCAGTAGCAGGAACTCCATACATTTGCTCTGCAATAGTTGTAGCTGTTCCACTTACTCCTCCAATATATGCTGCTCTTGCTCCCATTATAGCTGCATCAGCACCATGGGTTCTTCTTGCTCCAAGTTCAAGTATTGGTCTTCCCTTTGCGGCTCTTACTATTCTGTTAGCTTTTGTAGCTATTAAGCTTTGATGATTAATTGTTAAAAGCAACATAGTCTCTATAAGTTGAGCCTCAATTACCTTTGCTTTAATTGTTACTATTGCTTCATTTGGAAATACTACAGTGCCCTCTGGAATTGCATATATGTCTCCTGAGAATTTAAATGTTAGTAAATACGATAAAAACTGTTCTGACAAAACGCCCTTGCTTCTTAAAAAATCTATATCATTTCTTGTGAATTTTAAATTCTTAACAAACAGTACAAGTTGTTCAAGACCCGCCGTTATTGAAAATCCTGCTCCATCTGGGTTCTTTCTATAAAACATATCAAAATACACAATTGTATCAGTGACACCATTTACAAAATATCCATTTGACATTGTTAATTCATAAAAATCCATTAACATTGAAAGATTTCGCTGCTCTTTAATATTGAATTCATTGCTCATTTTCATATCTCTCCTCGCTTAATACTAAAGTAGTACTAATAATCTGTCTATTTTATAGTATCAACTACCTCTATACCATTAGATTTCATTTCCCAAAGAGATATAACTTTCATTAAATCACCATCATGAGTTCCAGTGTCAAAAGTCTCTACTGAATCTATTGGCACAATAATTCTTCTATCAATATTTTTTTCGTTGAAATATGTTTTTAATGTTTCTGCAAAATGTTTAACACATATGTCCGTTGAACAACCTTCTATAATATAATTTTCAATTTGTGTTTCATTTTCTGTTAGCCATGTTTTAAATTCTGGTGCATGAAAACCATTAGTACTATTTTTATGTATTTTTGTAGTATTACTATGTAGAGTAGCTCCACAGTTTAATGAAGAGATAAGTTCGGCCTCGGTACTGTTTTTTAAACAATGTCTTCCATATATTTTAAACTCAGTAGAATTTTCATCATGTTGCTCCAAAAAGAATACTTTTTTATATCCGTATGTACGCTCATTGATAGCTACAATATTATCTATAATAGTTTTAACTCTTGGTGAAGACATTATTCCTGTATTAACAAACCCATTTACCATGTCCATAACTATCAAAGCTGTTTTTTCTTTTGGAAGATCATTTAGACTAACTTCATTTCCCTTTATTTCATTTTGCATATCAAATATTTTATTTATTAGTAGATTTATCATATATATCATTTCCTCTCTTTTATATCTCATAAGGCGCATTTTATGCTTATTTAACTTACTTTGTTCATAGACTATATATAATCTATTAATCTAAAAAATTATGCTCCCAGTTTTCATTAAACTTATAACAGGTTGCAGGTCTTCCAGCAGTTGTTTTTTCTTTATTAGTTACTACTACCATCTTCTTGATTTTACGCCTAAAATTAGCCCTTGATAAAGGTTTTTCTAAATTAAGAATGACTTCATATATTTTTTGAGCTTCTCTTAACGTAAAATATTTTGGAAGTAATGAAAATGCTATTGGGGTGTATTCTATCTTGTTTTTTAATCTATCTAATGCATAATACACCTCATCAATATGATCGAAAGCAAGTTCATCTTTACTCCACTTCATCGGCTCATAAGATGGCACTTTAATAGATATAATTCCATTTTTAACAAATCTTTCAGAAACAACATAGCCTATTTTAACCTCACCATCATCTGAAATAAGTGTTAGATTATAAACATCGATTCTCTCTGTTAAAGAATTGTCCGATGAAATAAAATCTTTTTTCACTGTAAACCATTGTGCATAATTAGCATCATCCCCTGCTACTTCCTTAATATTTGTTTTATCAGCAAGTGCTAGGTATGCTATCGAAATAACTCTCATTCTTGGATCTCTATCTACTAAATCACCAAAAGTTTTTAGCTGCTCAAAATATACACTATCAATATTAGTTTCTTCTTTTAACTCCCTGTAACAAGCAGTACTTAATCCTTCATCAATATTCACGAACCCACCAGGAATTGCATAACACCCCATATATGGATGGTTACCTCTCCTTATCAAAAGCATTTTAAGTGCTTTATCAGGATCTTTTCCCTCTACAGGTATATCGTCTATCGTGAAAAGCAACATATCCACGGTATTAGAAGGTCTATCATAATTTCCTGGCACATAACTACTCAAAAATTCCTTTTCAGTTAATCCATCCTTATTTTTTTCATCTAAATTTCTCATAATCATTTTTCCTTTCTATATTGTTTATATTTTTATGACTATGTCTATAAAACTAACTTTGTATTGTTATAGTACTATAACCTTAGCATCATATAGATACAAAGTCAATGTTTTGGAATAAATATTAAAACTATTGTAAGCGATGGAACAAGCACCGTAATGTAAATTAACCTACGGTTTGATATACTTTGATAAAGTAGTCGATGGGAGGTTTTATTTTGAGATCCACAGCTAAAGATCAGATTCTCTGGGAGCAAAGAATTAATGAAAGAACTAAAAGCGGAATGTCAGTTTCAAAATGGTGTAAAGACAATGAAATTAGTAAAGGCAAGTATCATTATTGGAATCATAAAATAAATGAAAAGCAAAATCCGAATAACGAAATAACATTTGCTGAAATCACTCCAATCCTTTCAAATGCAGATCAGGCAATACTAACTTCAGATAAATTGGATGATTTTCAGATATTTTTCAAGAGTATACATGTAACAATTCCAAGTAATTTCAATCAAACTTCTTTAGCAGGACTAATGAAAGTCCTGAATGAACTATGAT
>NZ_CALEVF010000366.1 GCF_937920395.1 uncultured Clostridium sp.
CACTCTTTCCCTACACGACGCTCTTCCGATCTTTTGGGGATAGATTAAATTTTGAGTATTACATAGAAGAAGGTATAAACTTTTTAATACCTAAAAACTCTCTATACAATATAATAGATAACTCTATTAAGCACGGAATTTTAAAAAAAACTCATGGTGGGACTATAACTTTTATGATTACAAGACGAATGGAGGAAATAACAATAAAAATTAAAGATGATGGTGTTGGGATGGATCAGTCTCAAATAAAACAGATATTGAATGGTAATAATTATGGATCCACCTCAAACCTAAATTTTCAATATAAAGAATTGTATAATGCTAAGTTAGAAGTGATTAGTACCTTGTTAACTGGTACAGATATATCATTGTATATACCTGTACAATATGTAAAATTTGTTTGATATGTTTTAGAGCAAATTATTATCATAATATATTATTGATATTATGATGAAATTTTAATATGGGTGGAGGGTTATATGTTAAGAGTAGTTTTAGTAGATGATGAACAATTATCTTTAGACGAGTTAAGTTTTATTCTAGGTAAAAAGCGCGAACTAGAAATTATTGGTAAGTTTTTGAGTCCTTTAACAGCTTTAGAATTTATAAAAGAATCTAAACCAGAAATTGTTTTTTTAGATATAGAAATGCCAGAAATTGATGGTCTTACTTTGGCGAGTGAGATAGGTAAGTTGGATTTTTCAGTGAGTATTGTATTTGCAACAGTATTTGATAAATATGCAATAAAAGCTTTTGAAATTAATGCCATTGATTATGTTTTAAAACCATTTTCAGAGAAAAGATTAGCACTTACAATGGATAGGATAGAGGAAAAATTTAATTGCAGTAAAAATACACTTTTAGGACAAGGATCACTATTAGAAAAAATATCTAATGTAGGTATGGTAAAGTTGCCAGTTTGGAAGGCTGAATGTATTTTTCTTGTGCATCCGAGGGACATATTATATTGCACAGTAGTAAATAAAGAGGTGTTTGTTTTTACTAGAAAGGCCACATATACAGCACATTGTACGTTAAATCAATTAGAAAATAAGCTAATTAATCAAAATTTTTTTAGAAGTCATAAGAGTTATTTAGTAAATTTAGATAACATTTATAAAATAGTACCATGGTTTAATAGTACTTTCGTGCTTCAAATAGAAAATTGGAAAGAGGAAGTTCCTGTAAGTAGACATTACGTTAAAGAGTTTAAAAGATTACTGAATATGTGATTTTAGTGTTTCTTATAATAAGAAATGAGAGGGATAAATGAAAAAAATATTAATAGTAGATGATGAAGTTAATAATAGATTATTGTTAGAGGAGATACTAGAAGATTTTAAAGATAAAGGTGTAGAAATACTTCTAGCCGAAGATGGAAACCAAGCTTTGAATATAATTAAAAGTGAGATGCCAAGTTTGGTGTTTTTAGATATTATGATGCCTATAATAAACGGGTATGAGGTATGTAAAATAGTGAAAAAAGAATTAAAGTTACAAAATATGTATATAGTGCTTCTAACTGCCAAAGGGCGAGAAGATGATAAAGAAAGAGGAATACAAGTAATGTGTGATGAATATATAACTAAGCCTTTTTACTTCAATGAAGTTTTAGCTATAGCGGAAAATGTCTTGGGGATTAAAATTTAGAAATTTTATAGATTTACTCTTATATTTTAAATAAAAAGGGTGAGTCTATTTATATATAGGTCAAATTTAAAGTTCATCAGCAGAATGGTACAAAGTTCTTAAAATAATGTTATACTGTTGTAAGCAATTATTACGTATGAGAGGAAGAAATATATGTTGCATGAAGCACAAGAAAAATTAAAAAAATATTATGGATATGATAATTTTAGAAAAGGACAAGAAGATGTAATAGATAGTATATTAAGTGGGAAAGATACCTTTGCAGTGATGCCTACAGGAGCAGGAAAGTCGGTGTGTTATCAAATACCTGCATTAATGCTGGGCGGGGTAACACTTGTTATATCACCACTTATATCGCTTATGAAGGATCAAGTGGATACCTTAAATAGTATAGGAATTGCTGCAACATATATAAATAGCTCATTAAGTATTAATGAAGTTAATGAAAGAATCGATAAGGTGGCAAGAGGTGAGTTTAAACTCCTTTATGTTGCCCCAGAAAGATTAGAATCAGACTTTTTCTGCAATATGTTAAATAGATTAAAAATATCGCTTTTAGCAGTTGATGAGGCTCATTGTGTATCGCAATGGGGACATGATTTTAGACCTAGTTACGCAGCAATTTCTAGTTTAATTGACAAATTATCAGAAAGACCGATTATAGCAGCATTTACGGCTACGGCAACCCAGGATGTAAGGACAGATGTTATAAAGTTATTGAAATTAAGAGAGCCAGATGTTTATGTAACTGGTTTTAATAGAGAGAATTTAAGCTTTACAGTTATCCGTGGTGAAAATAAAAGAGATTTTGTGCTTAAATACATTGAGGGTAATAAAGATAAAGTTGGGATAATTTATACAGCTACAAGGAAAGAAACAAATAATCTTTATGAACTTTTACATAAAAAGGGATATAGTGTAGGTAAATATCATGCTGGTCTTAACGATGAAGAGCGAAAGCAAAATCAAGAAAAGTTTTTGTATGATGATATCAACATAATTATAGCTACTAATGCCTTTGGTATGGGAATAGATAAATCAAACGTTAGATATGTAATTCACTATAATCTGACTAAAAGCATGGAGGCATATTACCAAGAAGCAGGACGTGGAGGACGAGATGGTGAGCCAAGTGAATGTATATTGCTATTTTCAGCGGCAGATGTCCTACTTCAAAAGTTTTTTATAGAACAAAGCACTGTGGCGCCAGAAAGAAAGGTAAATGAATATAAAAAACTTCAAGCTATGGTAGATTATTCACATACTACTAGATGTTTACGAAAGTTTATTTTAGAGTATTTTGGGGAAGAAAATGTTCCAGACAAATGTGACAATTGTAGTACATGTAATGATGAGAGTGAACTCGTGGATATAACTATTGAGGCACAAAAGATATTTTCTTGCATCCTTCGTATGAAGGAGAGATATGGTACTTCATTAATAGCAGACGTTCTGCGTGGATCTAAGAATAAAAAGGTATTAGAACTTGGATTTGATAAATTATCAACATACGGAATAATAAAGCAATATACTGTTAAGGAAATAAGAGACATTATAAATGTGCTTACAGCAGAAGAATATTTGTCACTTGCAGATGGACAATTCCCGGTGGTTCATTTAAAAGAAAAAGCTGTACTAGTACTTAAAAATAAAGAAAAAGTATATCAAAAGGTTGATAAAAAGAAGGCAAAAGTTATTAAGGATACTGGCTTATTTGAAATATTGCGAACTTTGCGTAAAGAAATTTCTGAACGTGAGAAAGTTCCACCATATATTGTATTTGCAGATAGTGCACTAAGAGAGATGAGCGAATATTTCCCGGTAAATGAAAAAGAAATGTTAAATATTAAAGGTGTTGGTGAATCTAAGCTTAATAAGTATGGAGAGGAATTCATTCAGGTTATAAAAAAATATATGAAGGAAAATAACATAGAAATTAAGGCAGAAATACTATATAATAAAGATGATGGCGGTAAAGCGGAATGCGAGGTAGAGAAAGATTCTAAAAATGAAGACAAGGTGCCTAGTTATCTTATTACTTATAACATGTATAAGGATGGCAAAAGCATAGAGCAAATAATTAGCGAGAGGAAACTTAAAAGCCTTACAGTGCAAGAACATATATTTAAATGTGCTTCTGAGGGGCTTGATGTTAATTTAGATGATTTTATTCCGAAAAATCAAGAAGCACTTATTCTTGAGGTTATAGAAAAAATCGGAGCCTCAAAGCTCAGACCTATTAAAGAAGAACTACCAGAAGAGATAGATTATTTAGCTATAAAAGCAACAATATTTAAATATGCTAACAATAAGATTTCTTAGAAAAAAGGAGAAAACATGGAAAAAACATTTAATGAACTAGGATTAGAACAAAATTTTATAGAAGGTCTTACCAAACAAGGCATTGAAAGCCCTACAGAAATCCAGGTGAAGGCTATACCAATGGGACTTGATGGCGCGGACATCATAGGAGAGTCAGAAACAGGAACGGGTAAAACTTTAGCTTATTTATTACCTATTTTTCAAAAGATAGATGTAACATCAAAGGATATTCAAGCAATTATACTTGCACCCACTCATGAACTTGCAATGCAAATATATAAGCAGGTAGAATTGCTAGCAGTTAACTCAAATAGCCTAGTTAAATCAACTAGCATAATAGGTGATGTTAATATTAAAAGGCAACTCGAGTCCCTTAAGCAAAAACCTCATATAATAGTAGGTTCTGCAGGAAGAATTTTAGAACTTATAACAATGAAGAAACTAAAATCACATGGCGTTAAAACTATAGTAATAGATGAAGGCGACAGAATGATAGATGAGAATAACATAGATGGAGTAAAAGCCATAATAAAAACTACACTTCGCGATAGACAGATTATGTTATTTTCTGCTACGATTTCACTTAAAGTCGTTGAAATTGCTAAAACACTGATGAAAGATCCCGAGGTTATTAAAGTTGGAGATAAAAGTGTTGTAAATCCAAATATAGAGCACATATATTTTCTAGTGGAAAAGAGAGATAAAATTGAAATTCTACGTAAACTTATAAGCGCTACGAAACCTGAAAAGGCAATAATATTTATAAACAAAAGTGATGAAGTAGAGATTACAACTTCGAAACTTAGATATCATAATCTAAAAGTAGAGGGAATTCATGGATCATCGCAAAAAGAAAATAGAAAGAAAGCACTTGAGGATTTCAACGAAGGCAAAATACAACTGTTAGTGGCTTCTGATTTGGCAGCTAGGGGCCTTGACATAGTAGGAGTATCTCATATATTTAATCTTGATATACCTGAAAACTCGAAAGATTATTTACATAGAGTAGGTAGAACAGGAAGAATGGGAGAGTATGGCCTTGCATTATCAATAGCAGTAGAGAGAGAACTTGATTTTATTAAAAACTTTGAAAAAGATTTTAATATAGAAATTACTCGAAAAGAGATTCATAGAGGTGAGATTACTGAACCTCAAATTATAGATAAAGATAGGAATAAATTGCGATAGCCTAGTTTCCTTGCATGTGTTATAATAGCTTAGTAGTTTAGACTATAATGAAATTAAATTTTTTTGTGGAAAACCACATAGTTTGTGTGGAAGTTTCAGTTAATATGGAGGTATATATAAATATATGATAAGTACAAATAATATAAGTTTAAGATACGGTGCTCGTAAATTATTTGATAATGTTAATATAAAATTTAATCCTGGTAATTGTTATGGATTAATTGGCGCTAATGGTTCTGGTAAATCAACATTTCTTAAAATACTATCAGGCGATATTGAAGCTAATACTGGAGAAGTTTTTATAACTCCCGGAGAAAGACTTGCAGTTTTAAAGCAAGATCATTTTGAATTTGATGAGAATGAAGTTCTTAACACAGTAATGATGGGACATGTAAGATTGTTTGAAATAATGAAAGAAAAAGATGATTTATATGCAAAACTAGACTTTACTGATGAGGATGGAATTAGAGCTTCAGTACTAGAGGGTGAATTTGCAGAACTTAATGGATGGGAAGCTGAATCAGAAGCTTCAACACTACTTATGGGTCTTGGAATAACTGAAGATCTTCAAAAAAAGAAAATGAAAGAACTAACAGGATCAGAAAAAGTTAAGGTGCTTCTTGCTCAAACTTTATTCGGAAAACCTGATATTCTATTACTAGATGAGCCTACAAACAATTTGGATGTAAAATCTAAAAATTGGCTTGAAAGTTTCTTGCTCAATTTTGAGAGTACAGTTATAGTTGTTTCCCATGATAGACATTTTTTGAACAAAGTATGTACTCATGTTGCTGATATAGATTTTAGCAAGATTCAATTATTTGTTGGAAATTATGATTTTTGGTATGAATCTAGTCAATTAGCCCTTCAAATGGCTAAAGATCAAAACAAGAAAAAAGAAGAAAAAATTGCAGAACTTCAAAACTTTATTGCAAGATTTAGTTCTAATGCATCTAAAGCAAAACAAGCTACTTCTCGTAAAAAGCAATTAGACAAATTAACTTTAGATGATATAAAACCATCTTCTCGTAAATATCCGTTTGTTGGATTTAAACCAGAAAGAGAAGCAGGAAATGATTTGTTAACAGTTGAGAACTTAAGTAAAACTGTAGATGGAGAAGTTCTTCTTGATAATGTATCTTTCATAGTTAGTAAGGGTGATAAGATTGCATTTACAGGAGCCGATGAAATAGCTAAAACTACATTATTTAAGATATTAATGGGTGAGATGGAGCCAGATAGTGGTGAAGTTAAATGGGGAATTACTACAACTCAAGCTTATTTACCAAAAGATAATACAGATTATTTCTACAGTATAGATTGTAGCTTAGTTGATTGGCTTCGTCAGTATTCTGAGGATAAGGCTGAAAGTTTTATTAGAGGTTTTTTAGGTAGAATGCTTTTCTCAGGAGAAGAAGCTCTTAAAAAAGCTAGTGTATTATCTGGTGGAGAAAAAGTTAGATGTATGTTATCTAAAATGATGCTTAGTAATGCTAATGTATTAATATTTGATGAGCCTACTAATCATTTAGATTTAGAATCTATTACTGCTTTAAACAATGGTATGACGAGTTTTACTGGAACGATGTTATTAACGTCTCAGGATTCTCAGCTAGTTGCAACAGTTGCAAATAGAATAATTGAGATTACACCTAAGGGATTAATGGATAAAATAATGACTTATGATGAATTTGTAGAAAATGATGAAGTTCAAAAAGA
>NZ_CALEVF010000367.1 GCF_937920395.1 uncultured Clostridium sp.
TAAGTAAGCCATCAATGAGCTAGTTGAAGCATTTGTTCCAGTATCTATAAGCATATTTTGAGAACCTTGCTGTATTAATATTGAATCACCTTGTCCGACATTTATATAATGAACCTTTAAAGTACCATCTACAACTTTAATATCATTACCAATTGAAATTGTATTTTTTTTCTCTTTAGATACTTCTTTAGTTATAGCCTTATTAGTTCCTACTTGTTGCGGAGACACTGTTGACGTGGTATTTTGAGATGTACTTGAGCAGCCAATTAAGCTGAACATAAACATTAATACCAAAAGAAAACTTAGACCCCTTTTCATATTCCTCATGCTAATCCCCTTAAAATATATTTTAATATTATAATTTCATAATAATTTCATAATAATATTATCATACATATTTTTTTATTCAAAACAATTATAAGAAAAATGAAAATAATTTTTATAAAATGTTAATTGAAATAAATATGGATTTTCTATGGGTAGCACTTACTATAAATATTATCAACCATCAAGTGCTTCCCTTATAGCTCTTGTTGCATTATCACCAAAATACTTACCTAATAGCCTACTTAACCCATATCTAGCAAAAGCTTTTCTGTTAATTTGTTCATTTCGTAATTTAGTTTTTAAAATTAACCATTTCACAGCACTGATCCTATTACTTTCAGATTCCCATGTGCCATTAGGAACTTCACTATTCACTATCTCCCAGGGTGATATTTCAATTTTATACACAGCTTTAATTATTCTAAATAAACTAGAATAATAGTAATGTAACGATCCTAGTCCATTCTCCTCAAGAAGACTCCAAGTTAATTTTTCTTTTACATCCTCTATATTCCATTTTATTTCAACTTCAAACACATATTTTAACGCATCAACTCTGTTTTTTTCTATTGTCCAATAATTTTGAGGTACTTTATCATGACTAAATTGCCAAGGCTGATACTGGTCCTCTGGATAAGTACATATTATATAACGAATAGCTGAGCGTCCAAATAACTTTGAAGCAGTATGGAGTTTGTACTTGGTTAAGAACATCTTGGATACTTCTCTTTTTACATCATCTTTATTATATTTAAGTCTCTCACCAATTAAATATTTCAACAATTTAATAGCAACCTCTTTTGCTTCTTCTACATTTCTATTAGCCCAGAACCCTGATGGGAAGTTCGAAATTGTGCCTTGTAATAAAAACTCATATATTTCAATATCATCTAAATAAGCAAGATCATTATCAGTTTTAAAGTTTATACACATATCAATAGCCCTCCATAACTATCTAAATTATAGACAAACCTTTTGAATATCAATCACTTTATAAAAAAGCTTTATCCTATAGAATAGGCTTTTATATTTATCTATCTATAGGATAAACTAAGTATTGCAATGCTATTGTTATTTAATCGGTACTGACAGTTTGAATATATATTCACTCCAAAAATATCCTTTTTAAAGCCTTTTTTATTTAGTTAGCTATATTATATCCTAAATATAAAAATCGTCTTAAATAGCAGTATAAAACGTTTTTAAATATGTTAAGAATATATAACTCATTGATGGTCAAAATAAAATTAATTTTAACTATAAACTAGGTTCTTGGCTTCTGCTTTTATAGTTCTGTAATTTTTTCTTTTGTGATTTTTTCTTTTGTCTATCATTTTCAAATTTACCTTCTTGGAACCTCTGATCTATTTCATTTATTAAAGTACTGATTACATCAAACAATAAACTTTTTTCACTATTAGATTTTACATTATCTTTGATATTAGGATTACTCTTTTCATTAATAATTCCTTTTTCTGATATTTTAAAATCTTTCATAAAGTTATCTTTATTAAAATAATTTTTGACTAATTTTTGGGATACTTCATTTAATTTTTCATTCGAATGACATTCCATATAAAACATATTTTTATACACTTCATTTATTTTAAAATTAGGATATTTTTCTTTAAGCTTTTCATTATTATTTACGTCTAATATATTTAAAATTTCTTCTTGTTGCTTCGAGTTATATTTACAAGGTACATTTTTAAAATCATCTGGCATTAAAGTTTTACCAAAGTATTCTTTACTCATAATAAACAATTCTTTTTCTTCTAATTTTAGATTTACTCTACTTTCCCATTCAGGATACATTTTAGCTAATTTAATATCATATATATTATTTATAATTTTCAACGAGCTTTTTAAATCAACTTTTCTATTAAACATTTTTTCTAAATTTTTAAGTGTTTTATCAGGTACATTTTTAGCACTTTCAGGTTTTGATAAATCTATGTTATATTTTTTTACAACTCCATTAAAAACAGTTTCTATGTGATCAATATCTTCTTTAACGGATTTTGTGAATCTTGTATTATTATTAAATATATTATCTAACGATTTTTCCAAATTTTCTTCTTTTACTTTATCTTTTAATAATAGTATTTCGTCAACATTAAGTATTTTTTTATTATCAACCGTAGTATTAACTATTTCAATTCTTTCATCAATATCTAATTTATTTAAATCCAAATTACTATAGTTTACATTTAAAAATCTATCTGCTTCAGTTTTCAAAATACTAATTGCTTCATCAAGTATTTTTTCTTCTTTATCAACTCTATTTAGTTTGTTTGTTTTATCTATACTTTCATCTTTAAAACTTAAAGATTTTTCCCATTTTTTTAACTGCTCTATTCTATTATTTACATTTTCATAATTAATAAATATTTTTAATTCTTTAGCTGCATTTTTCAAAATACTTTTTTCTTTTGGAGAAAATTTTCTATAGAACTTTTTATAATTATCATGTAATTTTTTTTCTTCTTTATATTTTTCTAAGTTAATTATAGTATTGTTATATTCATTAATAACTTTATTCTTGTTTATCTTTTCTGATTCCCTACCCTTACTATTTATATCTCTAGCTATATACCCCTCATGTATTGTTGGTTGCTTTTCATTTCCTAAATTTTTATTACTTTCACATGTTATAACTTCACTTATTCCATTATTTTTTAATGCCTTATTTGTCATTACTTCCCACTGTTTTCTCCACGATTGCATTGTCTCTTTTTTATTCCAATCAGTGCTATCTATTTTCCTAGATTTATATTGACCGCTTTTTAATTTAATCTTATTATTATCTTTATCTAATATGTATTCTTTTTTTGCTTTTGCTCCCCAATCCCCATTTTCTTTAAACGGTCTTATAGTTAACATAACATGAAAATGTGAGTTATCTTTCTTATCATTATGTATACAAATATCTGCTACCATTCCTTTATCAACAAAAGCCTTTTGACAAAATTCATATGCAAGTTTTTCTTGTTCTTTTATATTTAATTCATTTGGTAAAGCAATATTAAATTCTCTTGCTAATTGTGCATCATATCTCTTTTCAACTTTTTCAACTTCATTCCATAACTTCTCTCTATCAAATACCCAACTAGGAGAATTTTCAGGTGCTAATATTTTCGTTACTGGTTCAATACTTCTTGTATAATGTTTTGTCTCTTGACTTCTTTCATCAAATAATTTTTCACCACTTCGATAAGCAGCGCAAGCTACAGAAGATCGTGTATTACCATCACTACCTGATCTTGATATTATTTGTCCTGATAAATGATATATTGCCATAATGTTATCTCCTTTCCTCAACATTAACGAAGTTAATTTTTATCACGCTTGACGATTTTTTATAAATTTTCTCAAAATTTCGCGCACACCATGATAGTGGTGTATAAGTGCGCCCTTACTATGTATTGGGAATATTATATCACTTAAATATTCCCTTTTCAAATTTTTACTTTTATCATTAATTATGGTACAATTAATTAAAATAAATAAATGAGGCGATAGTATGGCTAGTAAAACTAGTTTAAATTCCATTGACGAAAAAATAAAAAAGTTGCAAGATAGAAAGAAGACATTACAGGAAAAACAAGAAAAAGAGATAGGTATTTACTTATTGAAATCTTGGGATATTAATTCTTTAGATACAAAGAGTATCTTTAAATTAATTGATATGAATAAACCTTTTAATGTTGATACTTTGCCTAATACAAATGATAAGCCTAGTACTCCTCCTTTGCAGGCATAGTATGAATGATATTGATGTAGTTAACTGTAAAATTAAAATTTTAGAACAAAAGAAAAAATCTCTTGAAAATTCATTACATAAACAAGATAGAAAAAATCGTACTAGACTCTTAATTCAAACTGGTGCTTTATGTGAAAAATATTTTGATATTGAACATTTAACCCTTACAGAAAGAGAAGAAAT
Source organism: uncultured Clostridium sp. (assembly GCF_937920395.1). Lineage (GTDB taxonomy): Bacteria > Bacillota > Clostridia > Clostridiales > Clostridiaceae > Clostridium_AD. Next base: position 4,274 of record NZ_CALEVF010000367.1, read on the forward strand.
TTTTAATCTTTTTTCATCATATATTAAAAATAATATTCCAATCAAGTATAAAACTAATGCTGAATAATTTTAAAGTTATTCAGCATTAGTTTTTATTTTAAAATATCTATATTTTCTTATTTCATTAAATATTTTCATATAATATATTTGTAGTAATTTTAAAATAAAAAATAATATATTTAAGCCTTAAAAATCACTTTCTATTTCATCTGATTCATCAATTTCGCTAATTACTCCATTTATATTGTGAACAATTAAACCTTCTTTCAGTTGTTCATTTTGTTCATCTATTTTCTTAATATAATTTTCTTTTATACCAATATTATTATAAATAATACTATCAATTTTAGATTCAATTTTATCTAATCTTTCAAGTACAAATTTTGTTTTTATACTTTCTCTCACTAACTCAATTATAAAAGGTGTTAATGATCGTTTTAATGCTTTTTCATTTAATATTTTATAAACATCATCTGGAAGTTCTTTAGCATTTACTACCATTCTTCCTCTTTTTTGTTCACCCATTATTTTTTGCCATCTCATTTATTGAAAGTATTTCTAATGCTGTTAAATTTATAGTTCGACTTGTAGGTCTAAATATTTCTCTTTTGTCCTCTTCTAATATTTCATTTAAAAAGAAATGATTATTTTCTGCTGCTTGATCTGTCATATGTTTACGTAATGATATTTTTATATATGGTTCTAATATTGGTGCTTCACCACCAAAATATACAAATTTTATTACCTTGTTTTTAGTTTTAAATGCATTAAATATCTGTAATATTAACATATCTGAATACTCTTGTAACATTTCTTTTATCATATCAGTGAAATCAAATTGTTCTCCGATATTTTCATCTTTTAGTATATATTTTTGTTCTTTATAATTAGCAACAACAAACTTCTCCAATACCCCTAAATCATGAAAATATTGAAGTCCTTTTTCTTTTCTAAAAGTTTCAAGTGTACCTAAAAATGGTTCAATATCTATAACTTTAAAACTATCTCTTGTTTTCGGTGCCGTAAGAGCTTTTCCTAGAATAACTGCATCAGTAGATCCTCCACCTATATCTGCTAAAACAACTTCATAATCATTAAATTTACTTGTTAATTCTTGTCTTTTTTCTATTTTCATAACACTATTATCATCAGTTACTAATTTATAATTTATTCCATGTCTTGCAACCTCAGATTCAATTCTACATTTAGCATTTTGAACATTTATTTTTATTGTTTTTTCCATACCTAAAGTAATTATTTTAACTTCATGCTCACCTAAAAATCTTTTTTCCATTTGATTTTCAGCTATGCTAAATCTTTCCGCACGCTTTAACAGCCATATAGGCAGCATCATACTCATATAATCTATATTAACTGTATTATCATCTTTAGATGACTTTAAGTTAGTATAATAAGCTATAGCTGCTAAAAATGATGCGTATGGTATTACACTTTTTATCTTATCGTGCATATTATTCACATGCAAATTTGATAGTTTACTTTTTTCAGCAAATTCACCTACTAAAAAAAATTTTTCTTTATCATTGTACTTTGTTGAAATAACTAATCTATCGAGTAATTCCTTCGTTTCTGTAATTGGTGATACAAACATTTCTGAAGCTTCTTTTTCTGAAATTTCAACAACATTAGTAGGAATTTCAAAGTAATATCCATCCACCATAAAATTATTTGTACTATTTCCAAAGTCACAATTTAATCTTTTAATATCCATCCTCATTCTCCTTTATAATTAAAGCTTATTTTTTTAAATGACACTTTAATGACACTTGTAATTATATTTTACTACACTTATATGTAAAAAACAATGTTTTAATTAGATAAATGATAGTTAAGTGTCATTTGAATATGTTTGATTTTATAATATTCTCTTTTCCTTTTTTTTAGATACTTTACTATTTATTTTTATAAAAGAATGAATTCTCATCCACAACAAAATCCTCGCTTTTATGTCCTGTATAACACTAAATCACCTTTTTAAAAATTTAACACAACACATTCCTACTTTTTTGAAATTAAAATAGATCATTATCAAGTAAAAATGGCATTTTTACTTGATCCTATATCAAACCTACCTATAAATACGCATCTTAAGGTAGGTTTTTGTTATGTATAAATTGTTTAACATCTAAATGTGAGGATTTTGTTGTATTACTCATTGAAGCTGCTTTATCAAATGAGGTTCTTTAAGATCTTGTACCAACAGTATCAGCAACATCCCATCCTAATAATTTTTTTTCTAAATCATCAAAATCATATTCTCTTTGCTCATAATCATTAAAAGCACCCTTTGTTTCCTTATATGTCAAAGTCCAATTTCCTTCAATTGCTCTCATCAGGGCACCTAAAAAAGATTTTATCTCATTATTTTTTCCATATTCATCTATTACTAATTTCTTTTCCTTTATGTACTGTCTGATAGATATACTCAATTGATTCTCTTTAATTGAAATAGATGCCTTTTCAACAAGTTTATCAATTTGTTTAGGACTTATTGTAACTCCTAAGAGTTCTTTAAACTCTTTTACAACATTGTATTCATTATATTCAGATGGTACTGTATCTGGATTTTCAAGGAAGCTTATTTGTTCTTTTCCTTGAAAAGTTACTGATTGTTTTACCATCTTAAATTTTAACTTTTCAACCTTTTTATTAACTTTATATGTACTATCATCTAGCTCGATATATAAATCTGTAACTTTATTAATCTGTATTACAGAAGGTTTTAAAATTCTTTGTTTAAAATTAGAGTACTGTGGATATTCAGTATCTTCTATTCCCAACAAAAACCTTAGTTGTCCCACTTCAAAGATTCTTTGACCAAATACTTGATATTGTTTTAATAATTCGTATATTCTGCAAGCATAGTAACTTCTTATATATTTTTTAACATCAAAATCAAATCTTGTGTAATCACTTTTAAATACTAATAGATCAGAAATTAAGTCTGGGTGAAACTGAATGGCCACTGCACTTCTGTCTTCAGCTATCTTACAGGTAATAACCCATCTTTTTTTAACTAAATCATTGTTTTCAAGATATGTTATATTCCTGTTATATAGTCTATTTGCGGTATCTACTAATTCAGAGTATATAGTATTGTTTTTAATATTATATTCTTTTTTATAATCTGAAACATATACATAAAGTAATTCGAAATCCTTTTGTTTTATAAGTGACTTTACATCTTCAGCTGATAAATTTTTATCTAACATAACAACTTCAAGATTAGATAATGCAAGGTCTATCAGCCTATTCTCAGATGTTGTTAATTTATAGCTACCTTCAATTAAATTGTTAGACTTTACAATTTCTCTCTTTATAATTTCCTTCTTTTTAATTATCAATTCTCCACTCCTCCTAAGTTACCTATATATTGTTAAAATAAAATAATAACAGGTAGGTTTTTGTTGCATATTGTCTTTTTTTTGTTGTAGATTAGTAGGTTTTTGTTATTATAAAGTAGGTTTTTGTTATACATTAGTAGGTTTTTGTTGTGGACACGCCAGCTTGTACCACTCATACCAACTGTCCGATTGAAAAGAAACTCTTTAAAACTTTTTAAAACTTCTTAAACTTTCTTAAACTACTACACGAGGATATTGTTGTGGTTTTAAAAATCTGTGGATAACATTAAACTAATCATACTGCAATCTTTTAGAAAGAAACATTTATACTTATTTATTTTTCTTTGTTGAATTTTAAAGCGTTTATAGCCTTTACCAGTAATAAATCAACAAACTCCGACTTATCGTACCCTGTTCTATCTTTACCTGCACCACGGCCTGAATATTCAGCAATTAATGCTATTGTAGATTCTCTCATAAAAAAAGTTACATATTTTTTCTTATCTCTATTCTGAGTTTTCAAGGTAAGTTGTATTGGAGAATCATTTGCAACCACTTTGGTTTCTTTAGAATCTTCATTTGTTACATTTTTTTCTCTTGCATTAGTTTTATTAAATACTTTTATATTTTCCTTAGTTTTAGCAGGATCTTCTACTTTTGCTGTCTTATTTAAAGAAGGATTTATATCTTCTTTTTTTTGTAATAGTGAATTATGTTCTTTTAATCCTAAAACACTTTCGTTAGTAAACATGTTTTTAATTTTAGTTCCCTTTTGTATTGCCATATTATATCGCCTCGATTTCTTTTAATTCTTTTACAAATTCTACATATGCTAGATAACCTGCATTTTTTACATTATAGTAGCTAATAGGTAAATTCACCAATGATGTTTCTTGTAATTTTATATTATTGGGAATTAAAGTTGCAAATGATAACTCTTTAAGTATAGGGTTGTGATTAACATAATCTATAAAATCTTTTGAAAGTTTAATTCGTTTATCATATTTATTTATTAGCAACCCACAAATATTATTTTCTATTTCAAGTTCATTACAAAGTGAATCCCATTGACTCATTATATTCATTGCTCCCTGAATGCTATGCATTCCGATCTCTGTTACAATAATAATACTGTCTGAAATAAACAAAGCATTCAAATTGGAAATACTCATAGCGGGAGGAGTGTCACAAATAACATAGTCATATTTAGAAAGATACTCTTTATTATTTTTCATCCATTTCTTCATAATTCCATGTCGTAATGTCACAGATATAAGTTCCATTTCAGTAGCGGTAAGTCCTTTGTCGCTAGGTATTAAATCTACAGTAGGCATAGCATCAATAGGCTTTTCTAAAATTACTTCCATAGGAGCAATATTATTTTTTAGTACATTACTTATAGAATCATACCTTTCGGTAAATTGACTTATATTAAAATTGCTAGTCATATTTCCTTGAGAGTCAAAATCTATAACCAGGACTTTCATATTCTCCTTTGCAAGGAAGCCTATTAAATTAAATGCTACATTGGTTTTACCTGTACCACCTTTCATGGTTGCGAATGATAATATCTTCGGATTAGCCATTTATTTTTCTCCTTCATTATAAATATATTTTATCATCTAATATTAACATATTTTGTTATAAATTAGAACAATATTTAATATTAAAATAATTAACTAACACAATTATAATACAATTAGTTATACAATACAATCAAAATACAATAAAAATATATTTTAATTGTATTATATAATATATTTTTATTATTTTTATAATATATATATTAATCTTAAAATCACTAAGGGGTTATGTTTAAGAGATCTTGTCCTATAACAAATAACAAATAACAATGAACAATGAACAATGAACAATGAAAGATCGAGTTATAAACAGATCGGAAGAGCACACGTCTGAACTCCA